>JBFJQO010000059.1:0-10035 GCA_041616535.1 Woeseiaceae bacterium
ACCGGATGCGCTTCGGCCGCGTTACTGCCGATGAAGAACATCGCTTTGCAGTTGTGCATGTCGTTGTACGAATTCGTCATCGCGCCGTAGCCCCAGGTGTTGGCGACACCCGCGACCGTCGTGGAGTGACAGATGCGCGCCTGGTGATCGACGTTGTTCGTACCCCACAGGCCGGCGAATTTGCGGAACAGGTAAGCCTGTTCGTTGCTGAATTTTGCCGACCCCAGCCAGTACACGGAATCGGGACCGGACCGCTTGCGAATATCCAGCACCTTGTCGCCGATCTCCTCGATGGCCTGCTCCCAGGAGACGCGCGTCCACTGGCCGCCCGTCAGCTTCATCGGGTACTTGAGCCGCCGTTCGCCGTGGCCGTGTTCACGCACCGAGGCGCCCTTGGCGCAGTGACCGCCCATGTTGAACGGCGAATCGAAATCCGGCTCCTGGCCGGTCCAGACGCCGTTTTCGACTTCGGCGACGACGCCGCAGCCGACCGAGCAATGCGTGCAAACGGAGCGGCGGATTTCGGCTTTGCCGCCCGCCGCAGCAGCCGTCGAGGCTTCTGCCCGCCGTATCATCTGTGTCGGCAGCGACGCTGCCACGGCCGTGCCGCCGAGGCCGAGTCCCATACGGCGCAGGAAGGCGCGGCGATCCACCGCTGAACCGAGTACGCCGCTCGATACGTTGGCCGCCTCGGTGGCGGAGAGTTCTCGTTTCTTGATCAGCTTCATCGCTAATCCCCCTTGCTGTTGCTGGCGCGCCGCAACCGACCCGGTGGTCGGTTACAGCTTGGCCGTACGGTAGTACTTACGGATATGGGGCGTCTCACGATAGCCCCGCTCTTCGTTCGCTGCGGACGCCGGAGCCTGCTCCGGCGACGCGGCGGCCTGGCCGCTGATGGCCACGGCGGCGGTTGCGCCTCCCGCCGCAGCCAGCGTCTTGAGGAAGTCGCGCCGCCCCTTCGTAATCTTGCGTGCTTGTCGAGTCATTGACTGTCTCCCGTCTTGCGTCCGATGACCGGCATGTCATCCGGTCGCTCCACCATTTCCAGGTAACGCTGGTCCGTGTCGATGAATTGTTCTCCGAGCTGCCCCACGGCCCGATAGAAGCGCGCCGAGGCCGTTGCCTGCATCTCGCGGAAGAACCGCGCCATCCACGGGCCGATGTAGTCGTCGAAAAACCGTGCCTGGAGGTGCAGGGCGTCGAGATCGTCGCCCTCGGCGAGCAGCGCCATGGTCTCGCACAACGCGGCCGCATGGTCTTCGGGTTCGGTGACGTTGTCGTGCCGCTCGAAACCCAGGGCGATCAGGTCGGCACGCAGTTTCGCCAGCGGCTTCTCCATCAGGTAACCCGTCAGATACCACGATGCGTAAGGCACGAGTTCACCGCGACCGACGCCGATGAACAGCGCCTCGTATTCGGTGAGGACCTGGTCTGCCCGCGCGCGCGCGGCGGCCATCGCCAGCATCCGCCAGGCAACGGCCAGCAGGTTCTCGTCTTCGCTGGTTGGCGCTGTTGCGAGCAGCGCGAGGGTCGCGTCATCAGGGGGTGTGCCCAGGAGGCGCCCGAGCAGTCGGTAGGTGTCGGCCCGCAGCTGGCCCTCGGGTTCGACCGCAGCGATGCCGGCGTCGGCTTCGCGGGTCGCATTGCTGGCAGGCGCTTCGCTCATTCTTCTTGGCTCTGCGTGTCCCCCTGACACTGCAGCCATTTTAGACCCATGCTGGCACCGGCTTCCAGTGATACCAAATACCCTGAAAGGTAAAATATTTACACTTTACTCGGGCCTTGATGGCCGGGTTGCGACATTTTGTACCAACGCCGGTTCAGGGGTGGTCCAGACGCACTGGCGGCAGGGGCCTCACGCCGAGCCGGAACCGTCCTGGCCATGCGCGCGCATCATGTCTTTGACGCGGCAGACGTCGCACATTTCGAGCCGTCGTCGCTCGGCCTCGCTCTGGAACATCCAGTGGCCCTCGAGCTTCTTCATCATGGCTTTGAGCGTCGACCGGGTGGCAAACGGTTTGCCGCAGGAGATACAGCACAGCGGTTGCTCTTCGTGCAGCAGGCGCGGCTTGCTGCGTTCCTCGTCGTCGTACAGGAAGCGCGGTTCGGTCCTGATCGCGTCTTCGGGGCAGGCCGTTTCGCACATTCCGCACTGGATGCAGGACCATTCCGAGAAATGCAGCTGCGGCAGCCCCTGGCCCCCGCGCAACGCAGCCGTCGGGCAGACCGCAACGCAGCTCATGCACATCGTGCACGCGGACTTGTCCACGCGGATCTGCCCGAACGGGGCGCCTGCCGGCAAAGAAATCGCCTTCTTGCTGCCTGGCGCCTCCTCGAGAAGATGATTGATCGCCGTGCGCAGGAGCAGCCGCTTCTCCGGCGGCGGCGCAAACGTGGCGGGTCGCCTGATTTCCATCGCGTCGGCGGAGGACACCGCCCCGGTGACCGTTTCATCACCGCCTGTGCGGATCAGCGCTACCGAGGTGCCCGCATATCCCATCCCCTCGAGGATACAAGCGGTCACGTCGATCTGACGCTCGAGCGCCTCGACCACGCTCCGTGGCGTGACCGGCCCGGCCAGGACGAGAACGCGGCGCGCGCCATAGGCCAAGCAGGTAAACAAGGTGTCCATGCCGACCGAACCCACTTCCTCCAGTTCGACCGGTAACGCGTTCTCCGGCAGGTCCCCGTCAAGCTCGTCCGCGAGCGTGTCGGCGGATGAACTGTCGTAAAACACGAACACCGGATCGGCACCGCCGTGTTCACGGTAACTGACAGTAACGGTCCGCAGGTACGCGAGCAAATCCGTCGTGCCGGGAAAAGCATAGGTGATGGCACCGGTTGGACAGACCGATGCACAGCTGCCGAAACCCTGGCAGAGATTCGCGTCGACCTGCACCGAATCGCCATTCGATGTAATCGCCACGGTCGGACACACATCGAGACATCGGGTGCAGCCGCTGACGCCACGGCGCCCGTGTGCGCAGATGTCCGTGTCGATATTGAAATACTTCGGCTTCTCGAATTCGCCGCGCATGTCGGGAAGTTCGGCGATGGCCCGTTCCAGCGCGCGGGCATCTCTGCCGGGTGCGTAATAGCCTGGCGGCAGCACTTCCCGATTCAGCAGCGGCGATTTGTTGAGGTCCAGCACCAGGTCGAAGCGCGCTTCGTCAAGGGTCGCTGTCGCTTCCGCCTCGCTGTCGTCGCCCAGGGCGGCGAAGCTCAACCTGAAATTACCCAGGCTTCCCGAGAGTTGTGGCCGGTCGCCCCGCACGATCACCAGGCCATCGACCGTACTGGATGTCGGCTGCGAGTTTCCCGGAATGCAGACGGTCGGTACGAGCTCGTCGTCCAGCTGTTGCGCCGCGTACAACGCACCGCTTTCCTCGCCCACGATCAACACGCGCCCGTGGGAAAGAAAATCGACCATCGATGCAGGCGTCACATCGGGCCGATGGCCTGGACCCAGGGCGGCGGCTCTCGCCCGGCCGTTCGCCGTCGCGTCACGCAGATGCAGGTTGGTCATCGTCCGGCTCGCTGTCCGCTGTTTGCTCTTGCGACTCGTTCTCGGCAACGTGTGACGGCGCCGCGTCCTGGTCGCCATCCTTAATGGCGCTCTCATCGTCGTCCAGCCCGGCGAGACGCTCGAGTTCGACACTCAAACGGTGACGCATCTCGGCTGTCACAATGTCACCGAGCGGTTCCGGCGAGGAGAAATCGAGATCGTAGTCATCGAGGCCGTCGCGCACGTTGAACTTGGGGCTCTGGAACAGCTTGCGCAGCGCTTTGCGTTGCAGTTCGGCCGGCACGTCGGAATTCAGGAATGCACTGTAGTCGGAATCCTCACCCAGCGACTCGATGGGCGGCAAATCCGGTGCCGCGGTCGGTGCCTCCAAACCCCGCCGGTTCTCCCGCGTGGCAGGGTCCTGCCGATCATCGTCGTTCCGGCCTACGGAGTCAGCGGGCGGCGACTCGCTGTCGGCAACAAACTCATCGACCGGTTCAGGCAGTTCAACCCCCTCACGCGCCAGTGCCTTGCGCCTCGACCAGCGCGTCAAAAACTCCTCGTGCTCGAGCGGATCGGCCTCGGGTGGGCCGGCATCCGACGCATCGTTTCGCGGCGTCTTGCTCATCGTTCCTGGTCCGGTGACCAATTCTCGCGCTTGCGCTTCTTTCGTTCGCGGGGAACGTAGTGCGCCACGACGAACTTTTCGAGGTGCTGGTAGATTTCGGGCGGGATCGGGACGGCAAAGACCTGGTCGTCGCTCTCCAGGCAACCGGACGCCGAATCCTGGTCAGCGGTGACGCGAAACGGCGTCAATTCCCCGTCCGGCGATTCGTGGCAAATGACGAACAGCGACGGGCTTTCGCTCGTCAGGTTGTACCAGTAATCTTCGGCCAGGTCGCGGTAGAGTTCGAGAGGAAAGCCGGACCAGAGATACTGTGACTGGTGATCGTCTTCGTGAATCGGCGATTGTCCGGCGCCCTGGCCGACCAGGTGATCGCCTGCCACGACCGAAACCGCACGCCAGCTCGGCACGGACCATGGCCCTTGCTGGACCTGGCTGCGCTGCATAATTACGGCTACCGTATGTCGTTCTACGCGGCTCATCTTCAATAATAGTAGCGCAATCAATCGCACAAAACGGCACGTCGCGTGCACTTGGGCTAATCTCGACATTTCGGCAACAGGGAGTCCGATGGTGAAGCCGACCTCCGACAAGGCTGGCAAGACGCCGAACGGCGAGGCCGACGGCAAGACCGCCGGTGGGGAACATGACGATTTGCCGCCACGCTTCATGACGGTCAGGCAGGTTGCGGCTTACCTGCAGGTCAACGAGAAAAAGGTCTACTCTCTGGTGCAGGAGGGCAAGATCCCGGCGACCAAGCTGACGGGCAAGTGGCTGTTTCCACGCGACCTCGTCGACCAATGGCTGCTCGAATCGAGTCATGGCGGACTGCTGACCGACCGGATCGTCGTTGCGGGCAGCGATGATCCGTTGCTGTTCCGCGCGATAAGCCGGATTGCCGCGTCCCTGCAGGCCCGCGCGTTGATCAGTTACACGGCCACGGGCAGCCAGCTCGGCCTGGCACTGCTGGCCAACCGCCGTGCCGATGTGTGCGGTATCCACTGGGGCCCTGCGGCCGAAAGTTACCAGCGTCACCCCGCCTTGCTGCGTCAATTCGCACAGGCCGGCGAGTGGGTACTGGTGCGCCTGTATCGCCGCGAGCAGGGGCTGCTGATCTCACCCGGCCTGTGGTCGCCGGGCGATGGCGTCGAGGGGTTGTTCCGCGCCAACGTGCGCTGGGTTGAACGCCAGGAGGGCGCCGGCTCACAGAGATTCCTGAGTGAACTCCTGTCGCGTCACGACCTGGACCCGGCCGACCGGCGTATCACCGGCCGCGCCAGCACCGAGCGCGAAGCCGCTTCGCTGATCGCCATCGGCCAGGCCGAGGTCGGTCCCGGTATTCGAGCTTCCGCGGGGGAATTCGGCCTCGACTTCCTGCCGATCGGCTGGGAAGCATTCGATCTCGCATTGCACCGCGGAATCTATTTCCGCGGCCTGTTCCAGCACCTGCTCGAATACCTGCGCAGCAGCGACTGCCAGCGCCAGGCAACCATGCTCGGCGGTTACGACCTGTCGGAACCGGGCACGCTCGTGTGGACGGGTGACGAGTGAGGTGTTCTATGCCTCGCCCTGCCCAACGTCGAACGCGTGCTCGACGACGTGCTCGAGGCCGAGCGCCGGCATGCTGAGCGTCATCTTTGCATCCAGCGAGACCGCGCCCGACAACTTGCCGGACGCTACGGCGCCGCGCACTGCCTTTTCGATCTCGCGCTGCGACGTCACGCCTACCTGTTTCAGGAACTTGCGGATCTCGAGATTGAGGCGATCCTCATCAAGGTCAAATGCTGTCATTACTGTGCTCCTTCAATCTGGGTTGTTGCCGCCGAGTTTGCGTTCCAGCGTTTTGCGTGACACGCCGAGTCGCCGCGCTGCCGCCGATTTGTTGCCGTTGCTTGCGGCGAGAACTCGCGTCATATGGTGATGCTTGACCTGTTCCAGGGTCCAGTCCTCGGGATATTCGGGCGGCGTGGCCGGACGCTCCTCGCCTGGACCGGCCTCTTCGTCGATCGGCGCGATCGCGGCACCTTGATCGTTCTCTGCGTCCGGGCTGCGTCTCTTGCCGAGCGCTTTGACGGACGCGACTAGATTGTCAGTGGAGAACGGTCGCAGCAGCACGTCGGTGGCGCCGCCCCGCAGGGCCTCGACAGCGTTTTCCGCGTGGCCCTTTGGCACGATCAGCAACGTCGACGAGGGCAATCCATCGCAGTCTGCGCACGCCGCCTGCAACCGCTCCCACGACTTCTGCGGATCGACCAGCACGAGGACATGGAACAGGCAGCGCCGCGTGAGTGCGCGCGCCTCGTCAAAATCCTGTGCGACGTCGACCAGAAAAAAATGCCGTGCAAGTGCACGTCGCAGCCGGGCAGCTTCTGCTCGGGAACCGCCAAGGAGAAGAATGGACGTCGGGTCTGACACGCACGCTCCCGCTACCGCCTTAAAAACGCTCGTGCCCAGACTATGCCGTGCGTCAAAATGACGCAACTGCCCGGCGAAATCGGGAATAATTCATGCCGGGAGCACAGTTGCGGACCGGCGGTCGTATCGTCGAACCGGAGGAATGAGTGGCAGAGAGACCGAGTCCGGCAGCGGAATCTGTCGATGGTCAGATTACCGGGGTGATCCTCGCCGGCGGACGGGCGACGCGCATGGGCGGGGCCGACAAGGGCCTCGTTCAGGTCAACGGCCGGCCGATGATCCGCTGGGTCATCGACGTGCTGCGTCCGCAGGTGGCCGATCTGTTGGTCAACGCCAATCGCAACCTCGAGGCGTATCGTGCCTTCGGCTATCCGGTCATCGACGATGGCGACCGGGAGTTTCGTGGACCGCTGGCCGGCATTGCCAGCGGCCTGCGGGCGGCGGCCGGCCGCTACGTCGTCTTTGCACCCTGCGATTCCCCGCTGGTCTGCAGCGATCTCGTCTCGCGACTGCATGCCGCCCTATCGGCGGCAGGCACCCCCATTGCCGTGGCCCACGACGGCCGGCGACTGCAGCCGGTATTCGTGCTCCTCGAGCGCGCGTTGCGCGACGATTTGATGAGGTATCTCGACAGAGGGGGGCGTAAGATCGATGCATGGTATGCCGAACACGGTTACGCGCACGCCGATTTCAGCGACGTGGCCGATTCGTTTGCCAACATTAATTCGCCGGAGGAAAAGCAGAAGCTCGAGCAGACACTCGGGCGAGGCGACTGACGATGCAACACGACACGCGGGGGAAGACGGACGCTGACTGCTGCGCGGACGGCCACGATGGCCCCGCGCTGCCGCTCGACGAAGCGCTGCGGCGCATCCTGGGGCAGGTGACGCCCGTTACCGGTGCCGAGGCGATCCCGGTTCGCGAGGCCCTCGGCCGGGTTCTCGACACCGACGTGGTTTCGCCGATCGACGTCCCGTCGCACACGAACTCGGCTATGGACGGCTACGCCGTGCGGGCCGGTGACCTCCTGCCCGATGCCGAAACGCGTCTCGCCGTGATCGGCATTGCGGCGGCCGGCAAGCCCTTCGGGGAAAAAGTCGGCGCCAGGCAATGCGTGCGCATCCTGACAGGCGCGCCGGTGCCCGACGGTGCCGACACGGTGGTCATGCAGGAGCGGGTAGCGCGGGACGCCGACGTCGCCATCGTTCGCGCCGGGCAGAAGCCCGGGCAACACGTGCGGCAGGCCGGCGAGGACATCGCCCGCGGCGACGTGGCGCTGGCCGCCGGCGTCGTGCTGCGGCCCGCGGAACTGGGGATGCTGGCCTCCATCGGTGTAGGCGAGGTCAGCGTTCGCCGCCGGCCGCGCGTCGCGTTCTTTTCCACCGGTGACGAACTGCGCAACGTCGGCGAGCCGCTGACAGCCGGCCAGATCTACGACAGCAACCGGTACACGATTCACGGGATGCTGACGCGCCTCGGCGTGGAGGCGATGGACATGGGCGTCGTGCGCGACCAACCGGCCGACATAGAACGCGCGTTTGTCCGTGCGGCGTCGGAAGCGGACGCCGTGGTGACGTCGGGCGGGGTCTCCGTCGGTGACGCCGATCATGTCACGACCGTGCTGGAAAATACGGGCTCGGTGGGGTTCTGGAAAGTCGCCATCAAACCCGGCCGGCCGATTGCTTTCGGCCGCATCGGCGATGCGCTGTTCTTTGGCCTGCCTGGCAATCCGGTGTCGGCCATGGTGACGTTCTACCAGCTGGTGCAACCCGCCTTGCAGGCGTTGGCGGGTATACAGGACCCGGGGCCGCCGCTGACCGTGACGGCAATCTCGGGAGAGGCGCTCCGCAAGAAGACTGGCCGGCGCGAGTTTCAGCGCGGCGTGCTGACGCGAGACGGCGGCGGGCGCCTCGTCGTGCGCCGCGCCGGGCAGCAGGGATCGGGTGTCCTGAGTTCGATGAGCGCTGCGAATTGCTTTATCGTGTTGCCCGAGGACGCCGGCCCTGTCGCGGCAGGCGACGAAGTGACCGTGCAGCCGTTTGCCGCCTTCGTGTGAGTGCCATAGAAAAAGAACAGTGAGACAGATATGAGTCATGCCGCGAAAGACCGCGAATTCGTGCCGCTGGACATAGCGGTCCTGACGGTGTCCGACAGTCGCACGGAGCAAACCGACAAATCCGGCAAACTGCTCGCGGACCGGTTGCAGGCGGCGGGCCATCGACTGGCCGAGAAACGCATCGTGCCCGACGAGGTTTACACGATCCGGGCCGTCGTCGCGGGCTGGATCGCGGCTGCCGGCGTCGACGTCGTCATCACGACCGGCGGCACGGGCGTCACGGGCCGGGACGGCACGCCGGAGGCCGTGAGCCCGCTGCTCGACAAGACCATCGACGGCTTCGGCGAGGTGTTTCGCGCGGTATCCCACGGGCAAATCGGCACGTCGACGATCCAGTCGCGGGCGATGGCGGGCGTCGCCAACGGGACGTACGTGTTTTGCGTGCCGGGCTCCACCGGGGCCTGTGCGACGGCCTGGGACGAGTTGATCAACGCGCAGCTCGACATCCGGACGCGGCCCTGCAATCTCGCCGAGCTGATGCCGCGGTTGCTCGAAGACTGAACGCTCTTCCGCATGATTCTGCTGGTCGGCACTGACAAGGGCCTGTTTCGGCTGGTCGAGGACGCGGCGACCGGGCAGTGGACCATCGACGGGCCGCACATCGCCGGTTACTCGGTGCTGCACACGATGCGCGCCGGCGACGCAACGCTCCTTGCCGCCACCGCGCACAAGGTCTGGGGCGCGCACGTGTATCGCAGCCGCGATGACGGCCTGACCTGGACGTCCCTCGACGCGGTGCCGCGGCATGCGCCGGAACGTGGGCGCGGTGAGACCCGTGCGATCTGGCACCTCGCGGCAGCGGGCGACGTGCTGTTCGCCGGCATCGACCCGGCCGGCCTGTTTCGCAGCGACGACCGGGGCGACACCTGGCATGCGATCGCCGGACTCAACGAACACCCGACGCGTTCGAGCTGGGAGCCGTCCAAGGGCTGCTTCGCCGTGCACTCGATCTGCGTGGATCCGCAGCAGCCGGACAACATGGTCGTTGCGGTATCGGCGGGTGGCGTGTACCGCAGCGAGGACGGCGGCGCTTCCTGGCGGCCGACGAATGCGGGCGTACGGGCCGACAACCTGCCCGAGCCGGTGCCCGAGACGGGCCACAACGTGCACCGTGTCGTCATGCATCCCCGCGATCCGCGGCGACTGTACCGGCAGTGCTATAACGGCACGTACCGCAGCGACGACGGCGCGCGGAGCTGGGTAGATATCACCGCCGGCCTGCCGAGCGACTTTGGCTACGGCATCGTGACGGACCCGAACGACGCCGATACCGTGTTCCAGATCCCCGAATCCGGCGCGCACCTGCGCGCGCCCGTGGCCGGCAAGCTGCGCGTGTTCCGGTCACGCGACGCGGGGGCGAGCTGGGCGTCGGCC
>JBFJQO010000060.1:0-9964 GCA_041616535.1 Woeseiaceae bacterium
ACGCGACGCGCGAGGGCCGCAACGGGGTGCTCGAGACCGTGTCGGCCGACGGGCTGATTCGGCAGAAGATGGCCTCGCGGGCCGGCGGCGATGTCCGCGAGCCGGTGTGGTCGCCGTTTCCGAAGTACTGATTTACTTTAAGAAAGTGCTTTAACTTATTGAATTTACTTCGCTTGGAAGACAAAAAGGGCTGAACAATGTCTTATCTCAAACTGTTTGCACTCGCGGCACTGGCGTTCCTACTGGCCGGCTGTTCGCAAAACACGATTCCCGATCCGGATCCGACCGATACGACCTACGGAGGCGATTCGGGCGCATCGACGGACGGCGCGGGCGGCGATGCCTACGGGGGCGGCGAGTACATCGACGATCCGATGGCCGGTGAACTCGGCATGGTCATCTATTTCGACTTCGATTCGTCCGAGGTCCGCCCGCAGGACCAGGACCTCGTCGCGCGTCACGCGATGCAGCTCGGCAACAACCCGGGTTGGCGGGTGCGTCTCGAAGGACACGCGGACGAACGCGGCTCGCGCGAATACAACATCGGGCTCGGTGAGCGCCGCTCGCAGGCCGTGCGCCAGATGCTCATGATCCAGGGCGTTTCGCCGAGCCAGATCTCGACGGTCAGCTTCGGCGAGGAGCGGCCCGTGGCGTTCGGCAGTTCCGAGGGCGATTACGCCCAGAATCGCCGCGTCGAGTTCAAGTACACCAACTGATCGATGGCGATTCGCAGAAACGGAGCGCTGCTGCTCGTGCCGGTCCTCGCGCTGGGTGGCTGCACGCTGATGCAGCCGCGCGGCGAAGACCCGGTCGTTGCCAGGCTCGACGAACTCGAGCGCCGCATGCAGGCGGTCGAGCGCATCGTGCAAAATCAGAGCCTCGTCAACCTGACGCAACAGGTCGGGACGATGGAGCGGCGCGACGACGAGATCCAGGGCCGCATGGAGGAACTCGAGCACAATGTGTCGACGACGACGGACCGGCAGCGGCAGTTGTACGCCGACCTCGACGCGCGCATCCAGGAACTGGAGGCGTCGCTGCAGGCGCGCAATGCGCCGAACGTGCTCGACGGCGGCACGCTGTCGCCGGGGCAGCTGCCGGTCCCGGGCGGTTCGGATCGCGACAACTACCAGGCCGCGTTCGAATTGCTCAAGGAACAGCGTTACGAGCCGGCGGCGATGGCCTTCCAGCAATTCCTGATCACGTTTCCGGACAGCGAATTGGCCGACAATGCCCAGTACTGGCTCGCGGAGTCGCATTACGTGACCCAGATGTTCGAGCAGTCACTCGTGGAATTCGGCACCGTGATCAGCAAGTTTCCGCGCTCGCGCAAGGTGCCGGACGCCTTGCTCAAGATGGGGTACTGCAATTACGAGCTGAAGCGCTGGGAGGACGCGCGTGCGGCGCTCAGGCGGGTGCAGGCGGACTACCCCGAGACGACGGCGGCGCGACTCGCCGGGCAGCGTCTCGAACGCATGGCCGAAGAGGGCGTCTAGGTCAGGATAGCCCTGTGCCGCGGAGCGCGAGGATGTGCGGCAGCGGCCAAGGGCGACGTTGACGGGCGGTGATTATTCGGTATGATGCGCCGGCCTTCCTCATGGGGGTATAGCTCAGTTGGTAGAGCATCGGCCTTTTAAGCCGCTGGTCCTAGGTTCGAATCCTAGTGCCCCCACCACTTTTTCGCCGCGACGATTCCCGAACCGGGCCGCTTTTTTGTCGGAATCCGGCTCGAGATGCTCATGTACCCCGGCGTACACTGCGCTCTCTCGCCGAATCCCTCCTCAAATCGGCCGCCGTTCGAAAACCATCACGGCAAAAAAGTACTCTGATCGTTCCCGCAGTAATTCTTCGCCCGTGCCGATCTGGTAGGTTTCAGATAAAACGGAAGACGGCGGCGGGAAGTGCCGTTATCATGCACGCTTTTGCGCACAGGGCTATTCGGAAAAGTGGCGGAAAATCGCTGGAAAATCCATAAGTTTGGCGGCAGCAGCCTCGCCGACGCGGCCTGCTTTCGACGTGTCGCCGGGATCGTGCTCGACATGCCGGGCGAGCGTCTCGGCATCGTTGTGTCCGCCATGGGCGGCATGACCGATGCGCTGCTGCATCTCGCCGTCCTCGCCGAACGCGACGACGACAACTTCATCGCCGAACTCGACGCGATCGGCAAGCGCTACTCGGCCACCGCCGGTGACCTGCTCGAAGGCGACAACCGGGCCCCTGTACTCGACGCATGGAGTGCCGACGCCGACGACATCAGGGACGTGCTGAAGGCCATTTCGCTGGTCAAGTCAGCGCCGCAGCGCAGCCGCGACGTCGTCGCGGGCTACGGGGAAATCTGGTCCACTCGCCTGCTGGCGGCGTTTCTCGGCCAGCAGGCACCGCAGCGCGGCGGGCCCTGGGTTGATGCGCGCCAGGTCATCACGGTCCGGGCGACCGAGCTGGGGCCGACCGTGCTGTGGGATGCATCGCGGGCGAAGTTCGCCGACGTCGTGCCGGCCGGGTTCGAGGGCATCGCGGTCATGACGGGGTTCATTGCGACCGACGAGGAAGGTCTGCAAACGACCCTCGGGCGCAACGGCAGCGATTACTCGGCGGCGATATTTGCAGCGCTGTGCGACGCGGACGAACTGACGATCTGGACCGACGTCGACGGCGTCATGAGTGCCGACCCGAGCCGCGTCCCGGAAGCAAGGGTGATTGACCGGCTGACCTACAACGAGGCGATGGAGCTCGCGTATTTCGGTACCGCGGTGATCCACCCTCAGACCATGGGGCCGGTCATCGAGAACGCGATCCCGGTGTGGATTCGCAACAGTCACAACCCGTCCCATCCGGGCAGCTGCATCGGCGCAGGCGGCGCCGACGACGACACGATCAAGGGCATCACGGCGATCGGCGGCATGGCGCTGCTGAACCTCGAGGGTGCCGGCATGATCGGTGTGCCGGGCACGGCCGATCGCCTGTTCGGGGCGCTCAAGGACGCGGGCGTATCGGTGACGCTGATTTCACAGGCCAGTTCCGAACACTCGATCTGTATCGCGGTGCCCGACGGGGTCGCCAACCGCGCTCGCGACGTCGTCAGCGAGGCGTTTGCCGAAGAGCTCGAGGGGGGGCAGATCCAGAACGTCGACGTTACGCCGGGCCAGAGCATCGTCGCCGTCGTCGGCGACGGCATGGCCGGTACGCCGGGTATCGCGGCGCGCTTCTTCGGCACGCTGGGGCGCGCCGGCGTCAACGTGCGGGCGATCGCGCAGGGCTCGTCGGAGCGCAACATCTCGGCCGTCGTCGACTCGGACGAGGTGACGAAGGCGTTGCGCGCGGCCCACTCGGGCTTCTACCTGTCGCACAAGACGATCTCGGTCGGGCTGATCGGGCCGGGCACGGTCGGCGCCACGCTGTTGCGACAGCTCGACAAGCAGGCCGACCGACTGGCCGAGCAATTTAACCTCGACCTGCGCATTCGTGCGATCGCGCGCTCCCAGACGATGCTGCTCGGCGAGCGCCGCATCGACCTCGGGACCTGGCAGGACGACTTCGACGCGAATGCCGTCGAGACCGATCTCGATGCGTTCGAGGCGCACGTCAACTCGGACCACCTGCCGCACGCGGTCATCATCGACTGCACGGCCAGCGAATTCATCGCCTCGAAGTATGCGGGCTGGCTGTCGCGCGGCATCCACGTGATCACGCCGAACAAGAAGGCGTTCAGCGGCGACCTCGCGTCGTACCGGAATCTGCAGGCATCGGCCGACGAGGGCAGCTCGCATTACTTCTACGAGACGACGGTGGGTGCTGCGCTTCCCGTCATCAACACGCTGTGCGACCTGATCTACACGGGCGACGACGTGCACTCGGTGCGCGGCATCTTCTCGGGCACGCTGGCCTACCTGTTCAATGTCTACGACGGTACGCGCCCGTTTTCCGAGATCGTCCGCGTGGCCAAGGAAAACGGTTATACCGAACCCGATCCGCGTGACGACCTGTCGGGCATGGACGTGGCGCGCAAGCTGACCATCCTCGCGCGCGAACTGGGCCTGCCGATCGGCATCGGCGACTTCCCGGTGCGCAGCCTCGTGCCGGCGGCATTGCACGACTGCTCGATCGAGGAATTCCTGGAGCGTCTGCCCGAGTTCGACGGCGAGATCGATGCGCTCTACAAGGAGGCGGTCGCGCAGAACAAGCAGCTTCGTTACGTCGCCACCCTCGACGCGGAGGGCAATGCGGCCGTGGGTCTCGAAGCGGTCGACGACGATCATCCGTTTTGTAACATCAACCTGACGGACAACATCGTGCAATTCGTGTCCGACCGGTATTCCGAGAATCCGCTGGTCGTGCAGGGACCGGGCGCCGGCCCGGACGTCACGGCCGGCGGCGTCTTCTCCGACCTGCTGCGACTCGCGAACTACCTGAGCCGGGGCGTCGGCTATGTCTGAATGGGTGAGCGCATTTGCGCCGGCCTCGATCGGCAATGTCGCCGTGGGCTTCGACATGCTGGGGCTCGCGCTCGAGGGTGTCGGCGACCGGGTACGCGCCCGGCGCACCGGCGGCGAGGGCGTCACGATTGCCGAGGTGCGCGGGCTCGACGGCGAGATCCATCCCTACCTGTCGAGGGATCCGAAAGCGAACACGGCGTCGATCGCAGCCCAGGCGCTGTGGGATGCGCAAGGCGATGCGGGCGGCGTCGAGCTCAAGATTTACAAGGGCGTCCCCCTGCAATCGGGCATGGGCAGTTCGGCGGCGTCGGCCGTCGCGGCCGTCGTTGCAGTCAATGCCTTGCTTGACGAACCGCTGCCGGCCGGGAAGCTGCTGGCTTACGGCCTGATCGGTGAGCAATACGCCAGCGGCGGGCTGCACGCGGACAACGTGGCGCCGAGCCTGCTCGGCGGTCTTGTGCTTTGCCCGCAGGTCCTGTTGCCCGAGATCGTGCGCATGCCGGTGCCGGCCGGCGTCAGCGCCGTGCTCATGCATCCGGACCTGCAGGTCAATACCGCGCACGCGCGCAAGGGGCTCGCCAGGTCCTATGCGATGCAGGACTGGCTGGCCCAGCAGGGCCTGCTGGCCGGCTTCATCGTCGCCTGCGCGAACAGCGATTTCGAACTGATCGGCAAGACGCTGAAGGACGTCGTCATCGAACCGCAACGCAAGGACGCGGTGCCGTGTTTCGACGACGTGAAGCAGTCCGCCGAGAAGGCGGGCGCGTTCGGTTGCAGCCTGTCGGGCAGCGGCCCGAGCATGTTCGCCCTGTGCGCGGAACGCGACGCTCGCAATATCGCGAGCGCGATGGAACAGGCCTGCCGTGCGCAGGGGATCGCGTGCGAGTCGTGGATCAGTTCGATGACGGCACCGGGTGCACGCATCGAGCCGGCCTGATGCGCTACTTCAGCACACGGGGCGCGGGTCCGGTCAGTCTGGACGATGCATTGCGCCAGGGAATCGCGAGTGATGGCGGGCTGTTCCTTGCCGAGGCGCTGCCGCGCTTCGCCGTCGAGGACTTTGCCGGCGCCGATTCGATTCGTGACGTCGCGCAGGTCCTGTTGAGCCCGTTCTTCGCGGGCTCCTCGCTGGCCGGCGACCTCGAGGCGATCCTCGCCGAGACCTATCGATTCCCGATCCCCGCGACGCCGTTGCCGATCGCCGGCCATGACGTTGCGCTGCTCGAGCTCTATCACGGTCCGACCGTCGCCTTCAAAGACGTCGGCGCGGGCTTTCTCGCCGCATGCCTTTCGCGGCTCGAAGGTGACGTCGACGATCCGCTGACAATTCTCGTCGCGACGTCGGGAGACACGGGTGGCGCCGTGGCGGCCGCGTTCGATCGCCGCCCCGGCATGCGCGTCGTCGTGCTGTTCCCGGACGGCCGCGTGTCGGAGCGCCAGGCCCACCAACTCTGCTGCTGGAGCGACAATGTCGTGTCCCTGAAGGTGCAGGGCTCGTTCGACGACTGCCAGGCACTGGTCAAAGCCGCGATGGCCGATGCCGATCTGTGCGCGCGGCATCGCTTCAGTTCGGCCAACAGCATCAACATCGGCCGCCTGTTGCCACAAAGCACCTACTACGCGGATGCGAGCCTGCGCCACTACCGGCGCACGGGCAACCGTCCCGGGTTCATCATCCCGACGGGCAATCTCGGCAACGCATTCGCCTGCATCATGGCACGCGAGATGGGACTGCCGATCGGACCGGTCATTCTCGCCACCAATGCGAATCGCACGATCGCGGACTACTTCGACACGCTCGAGTGGCTGCCGCGAGCCAGCCTGCAGACGCTCGCGTCGGCGATGGACGTCGGCGACCCGAGCAACATGGAACGGCTGCGCCGTCTCGTGGGCGAGGCCGACGTATTGCGCGAGCAGCTCGGAGTCCTGTCCGTCGACGACGACATGATCCGCGAGTCGATCCGCCGGGATTTCGCCGAATTCGGCTTCGCGACGTGTCCGCACACGGCGACGGCGACCTGGACGTGGCGGCAACTCGATGCCGACACGGCCGTTGCCCACGACTGGATCCTCGTCGCAACCGCGCATCCGGCCAAGTTCGAGACGATCGTCGAGCCGCTGATCGGCGAACCGGTACCCGTGCCGCCGGAGCTGGCGGAACTGCTGACCCGGCCCGCAAGGGCCCACTCCATAGAGCCAAGCCTCGCGGCACTTGCTAAAGTACTCGAATGACCTATTTCGACGATACGCCCTGGCTCCTGCCGCTCCTCGCAGTGGCCGCGCTGCTCGTGCTCTGGCTCGTTTACCGGTACTTCTTCGGACGCGGCACGCCGTTCGAGAAAGCGTTGTCGGAAATCGCCTTCGAGCGCATCGAAGGCCTGATCATTCCCAAGGCCGACGAAGGCGAGATACAGATCGACCAGCTCTTGCTGACGTCGCAGGGACTGCTGATCCTCGAAGTCAAAGACGTCCAGGGCACGGTTTTCGGCAGCGACAAGATGTCCGACTGGACCGTCATTGCCGACGACCGGCGCTTCACGTTTTCGAATCCGCAGCCCGCGCTTTTCGACCGCATTGCCGCGGTACGCCAGATCGTGCGCCAGGTCCCGGTGGCCGGCCGCATCGTGTTCCTCGACGGCGCCGAATTCACCAAGGGGACACCGGAACTCGTGACCGATCTCGAGGGGCTCGTCGCCGAGTTCGGCGAACCCGACAAGAATGCGGCGAAGTACAAGATCGAGTCATTCAAGCCGCACTGGGAACTCATCCGGAAGGCGGCAGGTTAAAGAACCGGCGCGCGTTTTCCGTCGTGATACGCGCCACATGCTCCTCGCTCTGGCCGCGTGCCTCCGCTACGACCTTCAGCACCTCCGCGAGATACATCGGTTCGTTGCGCCGGCGCTTCGGTTTCGGCCGGATAGTCCGCGGCAACAGGTAGGGCGCGTCGGTCTCGATCAGCAACCTGTCGTCGGGAATCACGTCGACGATGTCGTGCAGGTGCTTGCCGCGGCGCTCGTCGCAAATCCACCCCGTGACACCGATGTAGAGGCCCAGGGCGAGGTATTCGCGCAGGGATTCGTGTTCACCCGTGAAGCAGTGCGCGACCGCGCGTGAGAGCCCGGGCAGGGCCGGTTCGAGCACCTCGATGAAATCGTCATGCGCGTCCCGCTGGTGCAGAAAGACGGGCAGGCCGGTGTCCTTCGCGATGTCGAGCTGGCGCCGGAAGGCGCCGAGCTGGGCCTCGCGCGGCGAGAAGTTGCGAAAATAGTCGAGACCGCATTCACCGACGGCCACGACGACGTCCTTGCCGGCAAGCTCGCGAATCAACGCATCGCTCTTGTCCGTGTAATCGGACGCGTGGTGCGGATGCACGCCGGCGGTTGCATACAGGATTCCCGGACTGGCCTCGGCGAGCGCGGCTGCGCGCAGGTTGCTGTCGTCGCTGCTGCCCGTGACGATCATCGTCACGACGCCGGCGTCGGCCGCCCGCTGCATTATCGCTTCGCGGTCGTCGTCGAAACTGTCGTGAGCAAGGTTGGCGCCGATGTCAATCAATGCGTGTGTCATGACTCAAAACTGCTCCCAGCGGAAAATGGCCGCGCCGATGGCGAGGAAGACGACGCTCTGCACGACCAGCGCGCCGAGGCTCGGGGCGACGTCGATGAACGTGGCGCCATCGAGCATGACGGCCCGGGCGGAATCAAGCACGTGCGTGAGGGGGAAGATCTGCGAGATTTTCTGCACGACGCCGCCCGTGCCTTCGAGCGAAAACCACACGCCCGACAGCAACATCATCGGCCAGTTGATCAGGTTGAGCAGGCCGCCTGCGAGTTCCTCGCTGGCGACGCGCGCAGACACGATGAGGCCGAGGGATACCATCGAAATCGCGCCAACGAGGCCGACGAGGAACAGCGTCCCGTAGCTGCCTTCCATGCGAGTGCCGAGCAGCACGTGCGTGCCCGTATAGACGAAGGCCGTGATGATCATGATCAGCACCATGCGCGAGGCAACCTGCGCCGCGATGAATTCGAACGACGACAGGGGCGTAGCGCGCAGACGCTTGAGAAAACCGTTCTTGCGATAACGCACGACGACGTAACCGACGCCGAACAGGCAGCTGAACATCATGTTCATGCCGAGGATGCCCGGCAGCACCCAGTCGGCGTAGCGGATGGCATCCCCTTCGATCTGCTGCTTGACGATGGACTGCGGCGCGCCCGATGAACTCTGCAGCAGCGCGAACTCGATGAAGTAGCCTTTCGGTGCGGTCGGGTTGATCCAGTACCGCGTGGGTGGGCCGATGTCGACGAGCAGATCGAGTTGATGCCGTTCGACCTTGCGCAGCGCCTCGTCGATGTCGTCGTATGCGACGAAGCGAACATGGCGCGTCGCGAGAAACGGGTGTGCGTCGACGTCGATCGCGGCTTCATCCTGCAGCACGCCCACCGTGTACTCGTCGCGCTGGCCGTCGAAGGCGAACGACAGGCCGAGAACCAGCGCGACCGGCAGCAGGAGATTCCAGGCAAGCGACGAGCGGTCGCGCATGAATTCGCGATTGCGGCTGAGGAAAACGGCGTAGATACGTCGCAGCACAATTACGCTCGCAGGGAATGGCCGGTCAGGTCGAGGAACAGGTCCTCGAGGTTGGGGCGCCGGATCTCGCCGTGCGGCAAGTGGATCATCTTGTCGCCGTAGCGCGCATGCAGCAGTTCGTCGGGCGAGCCGTGCGTGATGATCCTGCCCTCGTCCATGATCGCGATGTCGTCACACAGCACCTGGGCCTCGTCCATGTAATGCGTCGTCAACACGACGGTTGCGCCGCCGGAGCGGATGTTCTGGACCAGCGTCCAGAAATTCCGGCGGGCCTGTGGGTCGAGCCCGGTCGTCGGCTCGTCGAGAAAAATCAGGCGCGGCCGGTTGACGAGCGCGACGGCCAGCAGGAGCCGCTGGCGCTGCCCGCCGGACAGCTTCCGGTTGTCCCGGTCCAGCAGGTCGCCGAGCGAGCACTGTTCGATGATGTCGTCGAGGTCGGCGCGGCGCTCGTACAGTGAGCGGAACATCTGGAGAGTCTCACGGACCGTAATGTAATCCTGCAGCGCCGTATTCTGGAACTGGATGCCGACCTCTTCGCGAAACCGCGCTCCGGCGATTTCGCCGTAATAGTAGACTTCGCCCGACGTCGGCCGGGTGACGCCTTCGATCATCTCGACCGTCGTCGTCTTGCCGGCGCCGTTCGGGCCCAGCAGGCCGAAACAGATGCCCTCGGGCACCTCGAAACTGACGCCGTTGACCGCCAGGACGCCGGGGTACTTCTTTACCAGGTTGCGGGCTTCGAGGGCGACGGTCATGCGCGAAGAGTACCGGACCGAGCCCGAATATTTAACCGCGTCGTGTTCGAGACCGACTGAGGGGGCGTTGCGACACGGAAAGTCACAGGCGTCTTTCTCCGGAATCCCGGGGCAGCGATTCCCTCGCGACCGGCTGCTTCGGCATTGGAACCGGCCGCTCAAACGACCGCTTTCGGGATATAC
>JBFJQO010000061.1:0-9876 GCA_041616535.1 Woeseiaceae bacterium
CGAGGATGACGGCGTCGAGCGGGACGTCCTGTTCGCGGAAGCGGCGCACGACGTCGCGCGTCTCCGCCTCGGTGTGATAGCCGAAGCGCGACGCGAAATTGCCGAACGCCCAGCGCGGCGGCAGCGGCTGCCTGCCCGTGACGTCCGTGTAGTTTTCGATGAGTGCCGGGTAACTGTCTCCTGCGACGACGATGTAGGACGTGCGGCCGCCGACGGCCTCGAACTTCAGCACGTCGCTCTCCGTGCGCCCGATATCGAGCCAGCCGCTGGCCGAGTTGTCGAACACGAGCATGTACCTGTCGGACGACATGACGGCCGGCAGGCTGTAGTACATCTGCTCCGACTCGGTCGTGTAGCCGTAGTGCGCCTTGTTATAGAGGGGCAGGCGATGGCCGCGCCGGTCCATGCCGAGCACGCGCTGGCCGCCGCCGAGGATTTTCTCGCCGTCCACGAGTGCGAAACGGAAACCGCGTGTCGTCTCGTAGGCGAAATATCCGTGTTCTTCGGCGACCAGCGGCTCGCCGTCCCGGTAGAACGCGACGCGCACCGGCGATTTGTCGACGATCGCCGTGAGCCCGTCGACCATGAACGCGATCGTGCCGTCGGTCTCGGTGACTGCGGTCGCGGGCGCCGGGCCGACGGGCGCCAGGGCGAACGACGGCAGCTGCCTGACTCCGGGCTCGACGTAGTGCACTTCGAACGCCGCGTCGTCGACGGCTGTGATGCGCAGTTCGCCGAGATCGCTCATGACGGTCAGCGTGTTGCCGTTGTGCACGTGGCCCGAGTACTCGCCGAAGTCGGCCCAGGAACAGGTCGCCGCGAGCAGGGCGGCGATCAGCGTAGCCAGTCGTCTCAAGGAACGCTCCTCACTGTCATTCGATGTCGAGCACGAGCGCCGCTCGCGCGGGCACCTTGATGCGCTTGCGCAGCTTGATGATCTTGTCATCGAGGACGTTGCGGGCACGCGTGGCGCTCTGCAGACGCTCGGCAAAGCGGGCCAGGTCGAGGTCGACCTCGTCCTCACCCTGGTTCAGGACCACCATGACCGTGTCGTCATCGTCGTAGCGGAAGTAGGTGTAGACATTGCCGAGGGGCGTGAAGTGCATGAACTTGCCGGTGTGAATGACGCCGGTTTCCTTGCGCCAGTTCAGCAGCTTGCGCGTGAACGCCTGGGCCGCGCGAGCCTGCTTCGACAGGCCTTCGCCCGTAAAGGCGTTCTCGTCATGGTCGTCCCAGCCGCCCGGGAATTCGGCGCGGATCGCGCCGTGGCTGTCCGTGCCCGGGTGCGACATCTGGATCTCGGTGCCGTAGTAGATCTGCGGGATGCCGCGCATCGTCGCGTAGAACACCATCGCGATGCGCCAAAGCCCCTCGTCTTCGTCCACCTGCGTGAAAAGGCGGCTCATGTCGTGGTTGTCCGGCATGATCACGAGGTTCATCGGCTCGGGATAGAGGTAGTCGTGGCCGAGCAGTTCGTAAACGGGCGTCCAGATGCTGCCCCAGGGCGGCTCGTCGGAGGTCAGGACATCCTTGAACGCGATCTGCAGCGGGAAGTCGAAGACGCCGGGCAGGTACGACGCGTAACCGTCGGCGTTCTGCTTGCCGCGCTGCCAGTAGGACGTGACGTTCGGGCTGGCGCTCCATTCCTCGCCGACGATATTGAAGTCCGGGTACTCCTGCATGATGCGCCGCGTCCACTCGGCCATGAATTGCTTGTCGGGGTAAGGGTAGGTGTCCTGCCGAATCCCTGACAGGCCGAGGAATTCGACCCACCAGACCGAGTTCTGGATCAGGTAGTCGGCCAGTAACGGGTCGCGCTGGTTGAGATCGGGCATCCTCTCGGAAAACCAGCCGTCCGCGTGTCGAGCTTTGTCGAACTGTGAGGCGTAGGGATCCTGGTTCGTCGTGCGCGCATGCGATGTGATGTCCCGGCTCTCCGGAACGTTCAGCCAGGTCGTCGTCGGCAGGTCGTCCAGCCACCAGTGATTGCTGCCCGCGTGGTTGGCGATCATGTCCATGATCACGCCGATACCTTTCGACCGCGCCTCGGCGACGAATGCGCGGTAGCTCTCGTTCGAGCCGAAGCGCGGGTCGACCTTGTAGTAGTCGGTGGTCGCGTAGCCGTGATACGACGAGCGGTCCATGGCGTTATCGAGCACGGGATTCAGCCAGATCTGGGTGAATCCCATTTCGGCGATGTAGTCGAGATGCTGCCTTACACCCTCGATGTCTCCGCCGTGACGGCCATAGTCGTCGTCGCGGTCGGCCTTGTCGGCATAGCCATTGACGTCGTCATTCGAGGGGTCGCCGTTGGCGAAGCGATCGGGCGTCACGAGGTAGATGACGTCGCCCGCATCGAAGGTGCCGACATAGTTTGCGACGCGCTCTTTCAGTTCGTAGTCGAAGGCGATGCGCTCGTCGCCGTTCTCGAGAACGAGGTCGAAGGTCCCGGCCGGCGCGCCGTCGATGTCGAGGTAGACGAACAGGTAGTTCGGGCTGTCACCGCGCTCGACGCTGGCAATCGAGATACCCGTGGCGGCAACGCTGGGCGCGAACTCTGCGAGATCATCGCCGTACAGAAGCAACTGCAGCTCGCCATGCTCGAAACCGATCCACCAGAACGGCGGTTCGACGCGCGCGATGCCGTCGCGCAGGACGCCGGGCTCATCCGCGGAGCAGGCCGCGAGAAACAGCAGCACGACGGCCGGAACGAGATGTCGTGACATGTCACCCCCTGTTTTTCGGGCTTCCAATATAAATACTCGGCGGCTTTTCCGGGGATGAATACGTTTGCAGAAAGGCCTTTAAAAATCAATGAATTGATACAATCGATCGAATGTGCGAACCGGCCTCCCGACGCAGAGCGGGTCAGGCCGTCGAGAGGGGCAATAGAAGAATGAAAGACAAGCCTGTTTTGAGTTTCTGGCAAATCTGGAACATGTGTTTCGGGTTCCTCGGCATCCAGATGGGCTTTGCCCTGCAGAACGCCAACGTCAGCCGCATCTTCCAGACGCTGGGTGCGTCCGTCGACGAGATTCCGATTCTCTGGGTGGCAGCGCCGCTGACGGGACTGATCGTGCAGCCCATTATCGGCTACATGTCGGACCGGACCTGGAACCGGCTCGGCCGTCGGCGTCCGTACTTCCTGGTCGGCGCGATCCTCGCGTCGGTGTCCCTGATCATCATGCCGAACTCGCCGTACCTCTGGTTCGCAGCCGGCATGCTGTGGATCATGGACGCGAGCATCAACGTGTCGATGGAGCCGTTCCGCGCCTTCGTCGGCGACATGCTGCCCGAGAAACAGCGCACGAGCGGATTCGCGATGCAGACCTTTTTCATCGGGGTGGGTGCCGTATTCGCCTCCGCGCTGCCTTGGATCATGACCAACTGGTTCGACGTCGCGAACACGGCACCGGCCGGCGAAATCCCGCCGTCGGTCAAGATCGCATTCTATGTTGGCGGCATCGCGTTCCTGCTGGCCGTGTCGTGGACCGTGTTCCGCACGCGCGAGTACACGCCCGAAGAACTGGCCGCGTTCGAAGCCGCGCGCGTCAAGGACGACGAGGTCGTGGACACCGCGCCGCGACCGGCCGGGCGCTACCTGAGCTGGGGATTGATCAGCGCCTCGTTCGGACTGTCGCTCTGGTACTGGGTTGCGAGCCGCGGTCTCGACAAGGAGTTGTTCGTCCTGGCGGGCGGCCTCGTCGGTTTCGGTGTCATCCAGGTCGTCGCGTCGCTCATGCAGCGTGGCGGCCATACGCAAAACGGTTTCTACGAAATCGTGCACGACCTGTTTCACATGCCGCGCGTGATGCGCCAGCTCGCGGTCGTGCAGTTCTTCTCCTGGTTCGCGATGTTCGCGATGTGGATCTACGGCACGTCGGCCGTGACGAGCTATCACTTCGGCACGACGGACGTTACGTCGACGGCTTACAACGACGGCGCCGACTGGAACGGCATCCTGTTCGCGTCCTACAACCTGTTCGCGGCGTTCGCCGCGATGGCCATACCTTTCGTCGCCAACCGGCTCGGTTGCCGCGTGTCGCACCTCGTCAACCTTTGGCTCGGCGGTGTCGGGTTGATCAGTTTTTATTTCGTCGGCGATCCGAAGATGCTGCTGGTCCCGATGATCGGCGTCGGGTTCGCGTGGGCCTCGATCCTGTCGCTGCCGTACGCACTGCTGTCGAACAACCTGCCCGCGCAGAAAATGGGCGTCTACATGGGTATCTTCAATTTCTTCATCGTGATCCCACAGCTCGTGGCGGCGAGCATCCTCGGGTTGCTGCTGCGCAAGTTTTTCGACCTGCAGCCGATCTACGGCCTCGTGATCGGCGGCACGTCGCTGCTCATTGCCGGATTCGTGACCCTGCTCGTCGACAAGTCCGCGGAGCCGAAAGGATGAGGCGGTTCGCCGCTGCAATCTGCGCCGCGCTGCTCGCCGGCTGTGCGGCGCCCACGACGATCGAGGCGCCGCAGCGCGACTACTACGGCACGCTCGAACCGTTCGCCTCCGAGGCCGTCTATTTCCTGTTGACCGACCGCTTCGTCGACGGCGACCCGTCGAACAACCATCCGCAGCAGGGCGGGCCGGAGCCGGCGACACGGACGTTCGACCGGCCGATACACGTCGAAGGTTACGCGCCCGGCAACATCGGCTACCTCGGCGGGGATTTCAAAGGCGTCCTCGACAACGCCGTCTACATCGCGGACATGGGTTTCACGGCGATCTGGACGACGCCGATCGTCGACAACCCGGACGAGGCGTTCACGGGGAGCCGCGTGCCAGGCCGCGGACCCGGCGGCGACAAGGGCAAGACGGGCTATCACGGCTACTGGGGCGTGAACTTCTTCGAGGTCGACGAGCACCTCGAGTCGGAGGGACTCGCATTCGCCGATTTCACGCGCGCGTTGCGTGACGAGCACGGTCTCAAGTACGTGCTCGACGTCGTCTGCAATCACGGCTCGCCCGCATGGACGATGCCGGAGGACCAGCCGAAGTACGGGGAGCTCTATGACGCCGGCGGCACGCTGGTCGCCGACCATGAGAATCGTCATCCAGCGGATCTCGACGATGCGAATCCGCTGCATGCCTATTTCAACCGCGAGCCGGGTCTCGGCGAGCTCGCTGACTTCGACGAGGACAACCCCGACGTGCTCGACTACTTCGTCGCGGCGTATTCGCAATGGCTGGACCAGGGCGCCGCGGCCTTTCGCATCGACACGATTCCATTCATGCCGCATGCATACTGGAAACGTTTCAGTGACCGTTTGCGCGCGCACAGACCCGGACTTTTCATGTTTGCCGAGGCATTCAACTACGATGCCAACGAGATCGCGCCTCACACCTGGGAGGAAAATGGCCGGATCAGTGTGCTCGATTTTCCGGGCCGGGCCGCGATGGTCGAAGTTTTCGCCCGCGGCGCGTCCTATCGCGAACTCGAAAGCTACCTGCATCTCGAATCCGGTTTGTACGAGAACCCGTACGAGCTCATGACCTTCTACGACAACCATGACATGGATCGCATGGCCGCCGACACGAACGGTTTCATCGATGCCAACAACTGGCTGTTTACGAGCCGCGGCATCCCCGTGGTCTACTACGGCTCGGAGTCGGCTTTCCAGGCGGGAACCAACGAGCACACGGGCAATCGCAACTATTTCGGGCAGGCGCGCGTCGACGCGGCAAGGAATCACCCGATACGGGCGGCCCTGATGCGTATCGCGAATGTGCGTAAGCGCTCGATCGCGCTGCAGCGCGGACTCCAGGTCAACCTCGACTTTACGGACGATACGGCCGTTTTCTACCGCGTTTACCAAAAGGACGGCGTCAACGAGTCCGCGCTCGTGCTGCTGAACAAGAGCGACACAGCGCGGGACCTGGCGGCGAGCCGTTTCCTGAGCGCAGGCGCCTGGCGTGACGCGATCACGGGCGAGTTAACAGACGTGACGGCGACGTTGTCGACACTGACAACGTCGGTCCCGGCGCACGGCGTGCGTGTGCTGTTGCACGACGGACCGGTCACGGACCTCCTGATGATCGCCGAATTGAATCGCCTGCAGGCTAAAGCGCGCCGCAGGATGCCCTGACGACGAGCTTCGGCGCCATCAGCGTCGATTTGACGGGCTTGCCTTCGATGAGCCCGGCGATGCCCTGCACGAGGCCTTCCGCGGCCTGGCGAATGTCCTGGCGGACGGTCGTCAGCGGTGGCGTGACGTGCGCCGCCAGCGAGATGTCGTCGAAGCCGACGACGGCGACGTCTCCGGGGATAGACAAGCCGTTCTCTTCGAGCGCGCGCATCGCATCGATCGCAATAACGTCCGTCACCGCAAACACGGCGTCGAATTCCACCTTGCGCTCGACCAGGTCGCGCACGGCCCGGTAGCCCTGGCCGTAGGAGCTGTCGGCGTCGACCCGAAGATGGTCGTCCGGCTCGACCCCGGCTTCGCGCAAGGCCCTGCAATAGCCGTCGTAGCGGGCGGCCAGCTCCGGCGATCGCTGCGACGTCGTCCCGAGCAGCGCGATGCGACGCCGGCCCTGCTGCAGCAGATGCCGCGTCGCCTGGTAGCCGCCGTCGACGTTGTCGCAACCAATCGAGTGGCCGGGCTGGTTGTTGATTGTCGGCCCCCAGATCATGAAACGCGTATTGGCAGCGGCGAGCGCCGCAAGCTTCTCGCGGTAGGTCGTGTAGTCACCGTAGCCGAGCAGGATCAGGCCGTCGGCACGGTTGCTGGCCTGATACTCGATGTGCCAGTCGTCGCTGAGCTGCTGCAGCGAAATGAGCACATCGTATCCGAGGCCGCTCGCGGCACGCGTGATGTAGCCGAGCATCGACAGGAAGAACGGGTTGATCTGCGCGTCCTTGCCGTCGGTCTCGTCGAAGACGAGCAGGGCGATCGTGTTGCTCTGGTGCGTCCGCAAGCTGGCTGCGTTGCGATTGACGAAATAGTTGAGGTCGCGCGCAATCTTCTGGATGCGCTCGCGCGTCTCGGCCCGGACGAGCGGCGAATTGCGCAGCGCACGCGACACCGTCGCCTGCGAGACGCCGGCCGCCTCCGCGATATCGCGCGATGTCGGGTTTTCGACCTTCATGGCGCTGTGTAAATTCTCCCCCGATACAGCCCATCTGTTGTAACACAATCGGCCTGTCGCTGTTGGGTTAAAATGCCGGACTTCAGGGGCGCGTACCATGCGCCGGGCTGCCCGGAACAAGGAGCATTCATGTCAGACGCCTGCCTGCTCATTGGCGATATCGGCGGTACGAACGCGCGTTTCGCGCTCGCCAATCGGACGCACCCCGGGTTTCATGACGTCGTCGCGCTCCAGTGCAAAGACTTCGATTCCCCGGGCGACGCGATCCGCCATTTTCTGGCGGAGGTCGGTGCCGATGCGCCGTCCGCTGTGTGCCTCGCCGCCGCCGGGCCCGTCGTGGACGGCAGCATCAAGGTTACAAACAACCACTGGATGGTTTCGACCGCCGCACTGGCCTCGGAGTTCGATATCGACGCGATTCGCCTTGCCAACGATTTCGAGGCGATCGCGTATTCCCTGCCGTTCCTGGGCGCGGAAGACCGGCGCGCGATCGGCCCGGGCACGGGGGTGGAACTCGCGAACCGCCCGTTCAACGTCGCCGTGCTGGGGCCCGGAACCGGCCTCGGCGTCGCCGGGCTGTGTGGGCGCGGCGATCGGCTGGTGCCGGTCACGGGCGAGGGTGGTCACGTCGGCTTTGCACCGGAGACCGAGCTCCAGTTACGGATTCTCGAGGTGCTGCGCAGGCGTTTCGAGCGCGTCTCGGCCGAGCGGCTGGTCGCGGGATCGGGCATCGAAAACCTGCATGCGGCACTGATCGAGATCCGGCAGACCGGGGAGGCGCCGTTGTCGGCCGCGGAGATTTTTGCGGCCGCCGCCGCGGGCGCGGCGACGGCCGCAGAGGCGATCGGCGTGTTCTTCGAGATCCTCGGACAGGTCGCGGGCGACGTTGCGTTGACGCTGGGCGCGACGGACGGCGTATACATCGCGGGCGGCATCGCGAAGCGCTATCCGGAGATTCTCGCCGGCGGCGGATTCCGCGCGGCTTTCGAGCGCAAGGGGCGTCATCGGCACATCATGGAGCGGACGCCGACCTGGCTCATCTCGCACGACCAACCCGGCCTGCTCGGCGCGTCGTATCTCGCGCAGAAACTGTAGGGCCGGATCTAGCTGTCCGCGTTGGCTCGGGGTACGGAAGTGATGCCGACGTCGTGCCGCGGGAACTGCTCCGCGTCGATCGTCTCGAGATAGCCGTGCCAGGTCGCGTAGCCGATCACCGGGATGATGACGATCAGCCCGACGAACGCCGTCGCGACACCGAGCAGCAGCAGCAGGACGATGGTCGTCAACCAGACGAGCATGGCGCGCTTGTTCCGCAATACTGCGTTCACCGACGTCACGATGGCCGTGATGCTGTCGACGTCGCGATGCATGATCATCGGCAGCGAGAATGCACTGGCCGAGAACGTCACGGCTGCAAAGACGGCGCCGACGGCCGAGCCGAAGCCCAGGTAAGAGAGCCAGTCCGTTACTGTCGGGTTGCCTTCCGTCGGAAAGAAGACGCTGACCATAATGGCCGCGCGCGCCCAGACCAGGAAGATCACGAGCAGCGCCAGCATGAAGATCATCTCGTTGCTGAAGTGGCGTTGCCAGGCCGCGCGGGCGCTGCGGATCATGAGGGGCTGCTGCCCGCGCTCGAGCTGGGCGCTGATGGCGTACAATCCGATACAGGTCAGCGGCGCGAGGAACACGAAGCCGCCGAGCATGGCGTACATGATCCACTGTCCACCCTTGAACCAGGCGAGCAGGCTGACGAAACCGATCAGGATCGCCACGGTCAGGCCGTAGGCCATGCTGTGTTGCGGTGCCTGCATCAGGTCGCGGATGCCGAGCCGGATCCAGCGCAGCGGCGCCCAGGGCGAGAGCTTGCGGCAGGGCGCCGCAAACGGCAGTTCGTCGCGGTTGGTGTCGGTCGATTCGCTCATCGCTACGCCCTCTCGTGAGCCGGGACCAGTTCCTCGTACAGCTCGATCGTCTTCCTGACTGTATCCTCATTGCGGAACGATGTCCCGATTCGCTCGCGAGCCGCAGTCCCCATGCGTTTCCTGAGATCTGCGTCGCGGCTCAGCGTCTCGATGGCACCGGCAAGCGCCTGCGCGTCCCTCGGCGGCACGACCAGGCCGGATACGCCGTCCTCGACGAGCTCGGGACTGCCGCCGGCATCGGTGACGACGGGCGGCACGCGGTAGGCCATGGCCTCGATGACGGATCGCGGCAGGCCCTCGCGCTTCGTCGACGGCAGGCAGGCGATGTCGCAGGCGGCGCTGAGTTCGGGGGCGTTGGTGACGAAGCCCACGCGGTGAATCCGCTCGCGTGCAGGGCTGCGCTCGATCCGGCGCGTCAACTCCTTCGCATCCATGTGGCCGATCAGGACGAGGTGCACGTTCAAATCCTCCGGCAAGAGCTCGATCGCCTCGACGAGGTAGTCGATGCCCTTGCGCGGCCGGTAGTTGGCCGTGCAGCCGACGACGATCGCACCGTCCGGTATGCCGTGGTCGGCGAGGTTGGCGGGCGTTGCCGTGTACCACTCGAGTTTGTGGCCCTTGTGGATCGTGACGGGCCGCTCGGGCGGCATGCGCAGGAACGCCGGTTTCATCGCCAGGAAATGGCGGCGGATCGCATCGCACACACAGACGATGCGGTCGATACGCGGGTTCAGGTAACGCAGCCAGGATACGGGGTCGAGAAAACTCACGGCACCGACGATGCCGCGATAGGCGACGATCTTCACCGGCAGGCCCTTGCACGCGCGCAGGCCGTTGCTGATGGCGTTGTTATTGAAGGTGTGC
>JBFJQO010000062.1:0-9856 GCA_041616535.1 Woeseiaceae bacterium
AGCTGCGATGCGGCGAACTCGACGCTGCCGATTTGCGACGGCGCGGCGATGTTGCCCGCGACGCGTATGACGAACAGGTCGCCGAGCCCGCGGTCGAAGATCAGCTCGACGGGAACGCGTGAATCCGAACACGCGAGAATCACGGCAAACGGGCTCTGGCCTCCCACCAGTTCAGCGCGGCGCGCCTGGCTCAGTGACGTGTCGATGTCGCTCGTTCCCGCGACGAAGCGGCGATTGCCGTCGCGCAGGCGTGTTAGTGCGTCAGCTGCGGAAACCATGACCGAACATTACCATCGATACAGAAAAACGGGAGTCCCGGATGGAAACCGAGACTGCTCGCGCGCGAGTTCGACGTAGCCGTCGGTGGCCGACAAGGCCGTGAAGTCGCCGGACGTGTTCGTCCTGACGGGCATCGCGAGCACATGTCCCGCCGCGTTTGAAATGAGGCGGACGGGCTGAAAGCACGTGAGGTCCGGACGAAACGTGATGTCGGCGGCGAGCGACGCGAATTCGGGCGCCGCGGGCGCAGCCAGCGAGGCCTTCGCGAGCGCCGGAACCACATACTGGCGGCAGCAGACCAGCGCCGAAACCGGATTGCCGGGCAGCGCGAACACGGGCTTGCCGTCGGCGGTCGTGCCGAACCACATCGGCTTGCCCGGGCGCTGGCTGACCTTGTGGAAGAGGACCTCGACGCCGAGTCGGGTGAGAACGTCGGGCACGAAGTCGGCCTTTCCCATCGACACGCCTCCGCTCAGGATCAGGACGTCGGCCGCCTCGAGGTGTTCGCCGATACGGGCCTCGAGCACGTCGCGGTCGTCGGCAAGATGAGCGTGGCGGCTGTCGGCATAACCGTGACGCTCGAGGAGCGCCACGATCGCCGGACCGTTCGACTGGCGCACCTGGTGTGGCTCGATCGGCTCGCCGGCCGGCACGAGTTCGTTGCCCGTCGAGACGATGCGGATCTCGGGTATTGCGCTGACCTCGACGGATGTCAGTCCCGCGGACGCGATGACCGCGATGTCGAGCGGCGTAATGCGCTTGCCCGGTTGCAGGACCTCGGTTCCTGCGGCGTGGTCGGATGCCCGGGCATGGATGAACTGGCGCGCCTCGGGGGAGTAGCCGTCTTCGAGTTGCGCGACCCCGTCCTCGATGCGAATGCGCTCGACCGGCACGACGCAGTCGGCGCCGGCGGGCAGCGCGGCCCCCGTCATGATCTCGAGACAGCCGCCGGGCGAGAGGGTTGTCGCCGCATCGCCGGCCATTTGCGTGGCCTGTACGGGGAAAGATCGACGACCGGACGCATGCTCGGCGTGCGCGATGGCAATGCCGTCCATCATGACGCGGTCGAACGGCGGCTGGTCGCGCTCGGCACGCACGGCCTGGCGCAGGATACGGTTATTGGCTGCGGCGACGGCGACGCGTTCGGCCGGGAAGTCCGGTACGGTCGCCAGAATGCGATCGAGCGCCTCGGCCGACGTCAGCACGGTTCAGGACTGCTCCCGGGTGATCGCCCGGTGTCCGATGTCGCGCCGGACGTACGCGTCCTCCCAACTGATCTTGTCGACGGCCGCGTACGCATCCCGGGCGGCGGCAGCCACGGTCTCGCCGAGGCCGACGACGCACAGCACACGGCCGCCGCTCGTGGTGACGTCATCGCCCTCGACAGCCGTGCCGGCATGGAAAACCTTCTGCGTGTTGCTGTCAGCGCCGTCCAGGCCGTCGATGACCTTGCCCTTCGCGTACCGGCCGGGGTAGCCGCCGGCCGCCATGACAACGCCGAGCGCCGCGCGCGTGTCCCAGACCGCGGTCCGCTCGCGCAGCTCGCCTTCGAGCGTCGACAGGCAGAGATCGACGAGGTCGGACTTGAGCCGTGCCAAGATGGGCTGCGTCTCGGGGTCGCCCATGCGGCAGTTGAATTCGATCACCTTCGGCATGCCGTCGGCCATGATCATGAGCCCGGCGTACAGGAAGCCGAGATAGGGGTGGCCGTCCGCCTTCATGCCGTTCAGCGTCGGGCGAATGATCATGTTCATGATGCGCGCCTCGACTTCGTTCGTGACGACCGGGGCCGGTGAATAGGCCCCCATGCCGCCTGTATTCGGACCGACGTCGCCCTCGTCGCGCGCTTTGTGGTCCTGGGACGTGGCCAGCGGCAGGATGGCATCACCGTCCGTGATGACGATGAAACTCGCTTCCTCGCCATCCAGAAACTCCTCGACGACGATTCGTGCGCCGGCCTCGCCGAAGCTGCCGCGCTCGAGCATGTCGGTGGCGGCCTGCTCGGCTTCTTCGAGCGTGTGCGCGACGATGACACCCTTACCGGCGGCCAGGCCGTCGGCCTTGATGACGATCGGCGCACCTTGCGCGCGGATGTAATCGAGCGCGGGCGCGAGTTCGGTGAAATTACCGTAACGCGCCGTAGGGATGTTGTGCCGCGCCAGGAAGTCCTTGGTGAACGCCTTCGAGCCCTCGAGCTGGGCCGCCGCCGCCGTCGGGCCGAAGCAGGGCAGCCCGAGCTCGTTGAAGCGATCGACGACACCCGCGACGAGCGGCGCCTCGGGACCGACGATCGTCAGCGCGACGTTCTCGTTGCGCGCGAGCCGGGCCAGTGCCTCGACGTCGTCGGACGACACGGCCACGTTGCGCACTTTGGGCTCGCGCGCCGTGCCCGCGTTGCCCGGTGCGACGAGCACTTCGTCAACGCGCGGCGATTGCGTGCATTTCCAGGCGAGGGCATGTTCGCGGCCGCCCGAACCGATGATCAGTACTTTCATATCAGTGCCTGAAGTGTCGCATGCCCGTGAAGACCATCGCCAGACCGTGTTCGTTCGCGGCCCGGATGACTTCGTCGTCGCGCATCGAACCGCCCGGCTGGATGATTGCCGAGATGCCCGTCTCGGCGGCTGCATCGATGCCGTCGCGGAACGGGAAGAAGGCGTCCGAGGCCATGACCGAGCCCGCGACGTCGAGTCCTTCGTCGGCGGCCTTGATGGCGGCGATCTTCGTCGAGTACACGCGGCTCATCTGGCCCGCGCCGACGCCGATCGTCATGTTGTCCTTGCAGAAAATGATCGCGTTCGACTTGACGTACTTGACGACGGTCCACGCGAACAACATGTCGCGGACCTGCTGTGGGGTCGGGGCTTTTTCGGTAACCACCTCGAGGCCGGCCTCGGTGACGACGCCGCCGTCCGCGGTCTGCACAAGCAGGCCACCAGAGACTTTCTTGAAGTCGAAGCCCGTGCCCGTCGCCGCGTCGCTTCCCGCGGTGCCCCAGTCACCCACTTCGAGGACCCGGACGTTCTTCTTCGCCGAGCAGGCGTCGAGCGCACCGGCCTCGACCGACGGCGCAATGATGACTTCGACGAACTGCTTGTCGATGATCGCAGCCGCGGTCTTCGTATCGAGCGCGCGGTTGAACGCGATGATGCCGCCGAACGCCGAGGTCGGATCCGTGCGGAACGCTTTTTCGTAGGCACCGAGCGTGTCGTCGGCCACAGCCACGCCGCAGGGATTGGCGTGCTTGACGATGACGCAGGCCGGTGCGTCGAATTGCCTGACGCATTCGAGCGCGGCGTCGCTGTCGGCGAAGTTGTTATACGACAGGGCTTTGCCCTGCAGCTGCCTGGCGCTGGCCAGCGAGCCCGGGACGGCTCTCTGGTCAACGTAAAACGCGGCTTCCTGGTGCGGGTTTTCGCCGTAACGCAGCTTCTCGGACAGGCTGCCCGAATAAAGGAAACGCTCGCCGAGGATGTCGTCGCCGAGCGAGGCGGACAGGTATTTCGTGATTGCAGTGTCGTAGCTCGCCGTGTGAGCGTATGCCTTCGCGGCGAGGCGGCGGCGGTCGTCGAGACCGAGCCCGTTACCTTTTAGCTTGGCGAGCACGTCGGCGTAGTCGTCGGGGCTGACGCAGACGGCCACGCCGTCATGGTTCTTGCTGGCGGCGCGGATCATCGCCGGGCCGCCGATGTCGATGTTCTCGATGGCGTCGTCGATCGAGGCATCCTCGCGTGCGATCGTCTGTTCGAACGGGTACAGGTTGACCACGAGCAGGTCGATCGGCTCGATGCCGTGTTCTGCCATCACCGCATCATCCGTGCCGCGGCGTCCGAGCAGGCCGCCGTGGATGACGGGGTGCAGCGTCTTGACGCGGCCGTCCATGATCTCGGGGAAGCCGGTCTTCTCGGCGACTTCGACGACGTCGAGACCGGCTTCGCGCAAAGCCCGGCAGGTGCCTCCGGTCGAAAGCACTTCGACACCGAGTTCGGCGAGGCCCTGTACAAACGGCACGAGTCCGCGCTTATCAGAGACACTGACGAGCGCACGTCTTAGGTTGAACATGCTGGTTTCCGGGGGAGGTTACTGGATGATCGAATAGCTCTTGAGCTTCTTGCGCAAGGTGCCGCGATTGATGCCTAGGATGCCGGCCGCCTGGCTCTGGTTGCCCTGCGTGTAATCCATGACGGCCTGGAACAGCGGTCGTTCGACTTCGCCGATGACGAGATCGTAGAGATCGCCGGGACGATCGCCGTTCAGCGCGGCGAAGTAGGTTTCGAGGGCGTCTTCGGTGTGTTTACAGAGCGGCTTCTTGTTGGTCGTGAACGTCGATTTCTTGCTTTTCTTCTGTGCCACGTCGGTCTGTCCCCAGGAAGTACCGCATCGTCAAACTGATCTGCTCTCGAGCGCTGTCCACACGCACCACCTGATGCCGGAATTCGTCGGCATCTTCCAGGTTTTCGCAGTACCAGGTCAGGTGTTTGCGGGCCACGCGGACGCCGGTCGGTTCCCCATAAAACCGGTGCATCTCGTCCAGGTGGCCGAGCATAATATCACGCAAATCGGTTTTTGCTAGTTGCGGTTTCTGCGCATGCGAATCGACGATCGTCTTAAGTTCTTGAAAGATCCACGGGCGTCCCTGTGCGCCTCGGCCGATCATCACTCCGTCGCAATTCGTTAGGCGCAAAACTTCAAGCGACTTCTCAGGAGTCGTGATGTCGCCGTTGGCGATGACCGGGATGCCGATTGCCTGCTTGACGCGCGCAATGGTTTCATACTCGGCGTCGCCCTTGTAGCGGTCCTCGCGCGTGCGGCCGTGCAGGGCCAGCGCCTGCACACCGGCTTCCTCAGCAATCTTTCCGATCCGGACAGCGTTGCGGTGCTCACGGTCCCAGCCGGTTCGGGTTTTCAGTGTCACGGGCACGTCCACAGCGTCGACGACAGCCCCGAGGATCGCCGCAACGAGTCGTTCATCGCGCAACAGCGCCGAGCCGGCGGCCTTCCTGCAGACTTTCTTGGCCGGGCAACCCATGTTGATGTCGATGATCTGGGCGCCGCGCTCGACGCAAGCCCGGGCGGCGAGCGCGATTTGTCGGGGTTCCGAGCCCGCGATCTGCACGCCGACGGGTTCGGCGTCGAGGTCGAGATCGAGGCGGTGGCGCGACTTGGGCGTTTGCCACAGGCTCGTGTCCGCGGTCGTCATCTCGGATGTCGTCATGCCGGCGCCGAAGCGACGGCACAGCCTGCGGAACGGCGCATCCGTGATGCCGGCCATCGGCGCCAGCACGAACGGGCTGGGCAGCTCGTAGGGGCCAATCCTGAGCGGGGTTGCGAGCAAGCTCGCGCCTACCGGAAATCGTCGATGGCGCAGCGCAGATTGCCGCCGGACTCGCGGTAGCAAACATTCAGCTTGAAGCCGGTCGCGTCCTCTGCGGGCGACGGTATCGTGATCACGGCATTGAACGTGTTGCCGGGTTCGACGAGCTTGCGCGGGTCGAGGTCGCTCGGCAGGTAGTCGGCCGGATCGAGGACGCGGCTGCCGATCGTCTCCTCGAAACGGTCGGTCAACGAGATGCCGATGAGGGGATAAGGCAGCGGCTGCTCCGACTTATTGCCGAGGCGCGAGTAAATCGTCAGGTTTTCGTTGCCTTCGTCGGTACTGCCGCGCGTGACCTCGAAACGCCAGCCCGTGATGTCCCACTGCGGCGACAGTGGTTTGCCGAGCGCACGGTACATCGGTCCGGCGACACTGTTGAACGCCGGGATCGTCGCGAGCGACTCGCGCGACTGGTGCAGAACCTGCAGCACGAGCACGAGCGCCAGGACCGCGATGCCCGCGATCATGCCCCAACGGGGCGTTGCCGCGTGCGACGCGCCGTCGGCTTCCTGCGCCGCGGCCGCGCCGGCGAGGCTCGCGGCGGCCGCCTCGCGGTCGGCTTCGCGACTGTCCTGATCGAGCGCCGAGCGTATGTGCTCGCCCTCCATGATGATCGTCTCGAAACCCGCGCTCGAATTGCGTATCGCCTGCGCGAAGTCGGGGTCGACGACGTCCTTGCCGCGCTCCCGGGATTTCTCGTCGCGGGCTTTTTCCTCGGCCCCGTCATCGGCAATGACGATCGTCGAGGCAAATCCGTCCTCGTCCTCGACGGCGATGGCGAGGAGGTCCTGGTCGATCTGCATGTTGATCGTCTGTTCTTCCTCGCTCATCGGCGGCACGAAATGTTCGCTCGAGGCCTCAACGGCGTCGTCGATTTCCGGGCCGGGTCCGTCCTCGGGCTCGTCGTCGAGGTCCTCATCGACGTCCCCGCTGATCAATTCGAGCTGTGTTGATTCGTCGCCGTCGAAATCGAGATCGTCAACCGTGCCGTCATCCACGCGTTCCTCGTCGAGCAATTCATCGAGATCCACCTTGCGACGTTGCGTTTCCTCGATCATGGCGTCGAGATCGAGGTTCTCCTGCACCTCGGGACCGGTCTCGAATTCCGGCGCCTCGTTGACACCGCTGATGTCGATGCCCATGGCTTCGGCCTGCATTGCGAACTGGGTGTCCATGTCGGGCGGCTCGCTGCGGCTCCTCTCGGCAGGCTCGGTTTCCGCGTCGGCGTCTGCGACGACCGCAATGGCCTCGAGCTCGTCGGCGATGGCCGGGTCCGCCGCGTCTTCGGCCAGTTCCTCGAACTCGTCGAGAATGTCGGTCCACTCGCCCGGATCGCTGAGATCGACGTCGGGTTGTGCTTCGTGCTCGACGACGGCTGCGGGCTCGTCCTGCGCGTCGGGCTCCTCGGCCGGTGACGGCGCGTAGGCCTGCTCGTCGTCGAGGTCGAAGTCGTCCGGTAGCGGCGTATTGTCGTCGAATCGTAGTTCGTCGACGGGCGAACGGGCCGGGGTCTCGGCCGGTTCCTCGAAAATCTCGGGCGCGTCGACGACGGGCGGTGTGTTGGTCAGGAACTGGTCGACGGGTGTGGGCGACTCGTCGAGCAACTCGTCGATGACGGGCTGGTCCTGCAGCGGCGCATCGACGGCCATGTCGTCGTCGGCGGCTTCGCCGAGCTCGTCTTCGTCGAGGACGCGCCATTCGACGCCGGTGTCCTCGATGCGAATGTCCGAGCCGGCGAGTTCGTCGAGCGTCTTCAAAAGGGCGGCGCTCTGCTCGGCCGAAATCGCCTTCGGCAGCTCGCCGTCGATCGGTTCGGGCCGCAATTCGGGGAGCGCTTCGCCGGACTTCTTCGAGGCCGCTCGCTCGGGCATGGATTCCGACAGGTACTCGAGCGCATTGAACGCATTGCCGCAGCCGCCGCAACGGACCTTGCCCGCGGCTTGCTTCAATATGTCCGCAGTAACGCGAAACGCCGTGCTGCAATCAGGGCACTGTGTATACATCAGTGCGTCAGTTCCTTCGTTTGCCCGTTAATCTCGACCACGTCTGGCCGTCCTGCTCCCGGAATACGGGTTCGTCGAACTCGATCCAGGGGTCGTACGCAGCCCTTACGTCACAGGCTTGTTCACATAATACGCCCGACAATGCAAGCATACCGCCCCCGGCAAGCCGTGATGTGATGGAATCGGCAAACTCGACAAGAGGCCCGGCCAGTATATTGGCGACAACGACGTCATAACGCCCCTCGATGGGCTCACCAGGCCGCGAAACGCCCACCTCGACGCTGTTATCGGCCGCGTTCCGGCGCGTGGCGACGAGCGCCTGCGGGTCGATGTCCACGCCCGTCGCCGACGCCGCACCCAGTTTCATCGCCGCGATGGCGAGTACGCCCGAGCCACAGCCGTAGTCGAGCACGGTGCGGCCCCGGAGGTCCAGTCCGTCGAGCCACTCGAGGCACAGGGCCGTGGTCGGGTGGGTGCCGGTGCCGAACGCGAGCCCCGGGTCGAGCCGGACGACCACGGCCCCGGCGGCGTCGACGTCGTCGCCGGTCGGACAGATCCAGAGGCGCCGGCCGAAGCGCATCGGGCCGAAATCCTTGAGCCACTCGCGTTCCCACGCACGGTCCTCGAGGGTCTCGACACGATGGGCCGGCAGGGCATCCAGCCCGAGGTCGTTCTGCAGGGCCGCGCGGAGGATGTCCATGTCGGTGCCGCCCGCAAACAGGCCCGTGATGCGCGTGCGGGACCAGAGCGGCGTCTCGCCGGGACCGGGTTCGAGCACCGGGTCGTCCGCGGCGTCGGCCAACGTGACCGAGCAGGCGCCGAGGCGCAGGAGCGCTTCCTCGACGTCGCCGGCGTCCAGCGCTTCGAGGTCCATGACGAGCTGCAGCCAGTCCAAGGGTGACCCGTCAGGTCAGGCCGAGCCGCTTCTCGAGGTAGTGAATGTCGGTGCCCCCGGCCTGGAACGCGGCATGCTGGAAAATCTCCTGGTGCAGGGGGACATTCGTCTTGATGCCCTCGATGACGATTTCACCCAGCGCATTGCGCATGCGCGCGAACGCCGCATCGCGGCTTTCGCCGTGAGCGATCAGCTTGCCGATCATCGAGTCGTAATAGGGCGGCACCTTGTAGCCGCTGTACACGTGGCTTTCCATGCGGATCCCCGGGCCGCCGGGCGGATGCCAAAGCGTGACGAGACCCGGCGAGGGCATGAAGGTCTTCGGGTCTTCCGCGTTGATGCGGCACTCGATGGCATGACCCTGCAGGCGGACGTCCTCCTGGCGAATCGACAGCGGTTCGCCGCTCGCGATCCGTAGTTGCTCGCGCACGATATCGATGCCTGTGATCATCTCGGTGACCGGGTGCTCCACCTGCAGACGGGTGTTCATCTCGATGAAGTAGAACTCGCCGTTCTCGTACAGGAACTCGAAGGTGCCGGCGCTGCGGTATCCCATTTCGAGGCAGGCGTTGACGCAGCGCGCGCCGATCTCGTGGCGTTGCTCCTCGGTAATGCCGGGTGCCGGTGCCTCCTCGATGACTTTCTGGTGCCGCCGCTGCATCGAGCAGTCGCGCTCGCCGAGATGGATCGCGTTGCCGTGCGTATCGGCCAGCAGCTGGAATTCAACGTGACGCGGTTTCTCGAGGTATTTCTCCATGTACACGACGTCGTTGCCGAACGCGGAGCGCGCTTCGGCCTGGGTCACGGTGATCGCCGCCGTCAACGAGGCTTCGGAGTGCACGACCCGCATGCCGCGGCCGCCACCACCGCCCGCCGCCTTGATGATGACCGGGTAACCGATGTCGCGGGCCATGCGCTGGTTATCCTCGTGGTCTTCGGACAGCGGGCCGTCGGAACCCGGCACGCACGGCACGCCGGCGGCCTTCATTGTCCGGATGGCCGACACCTTGTCGCCCATCAGCCGGATCGAATCGGCCCTGGGCCCGATAAACGTGAAGCCTGACGACTCGACGCGTTCGGCGAAATCGGCGTTCTCCGACAGGAAGCCGTAACCGGGATGGATACCGGTTGCGTCCGTCACCTCGGCCGCGCTGATGATCGCGGGCATGTTCAGGTAACTCTCGCTGGACTGCGGCGGCCCGATGCAGACCGTCTCGTCGGCCAGCAGGACGTGCTTGAGGTTGTTGTCGGCCGTCGAATGCACGGCGACCGTCTTGATACCCATCTCGCGACAGGCCCGCAGGA
>JBFJQO010000063.1:0-9768 GCA_041616535.1 Woeseiaceae bacterium
GAGGATCCTCGAAGCGCCGCAATTCCTGCGGCACTTCACGGCGCATTTCGACTGGCTCGACAGCTAGTCTGTCGCAGGCGGTATCCTGGTCGCCTGCCAGGCGACGACTTTCCAGGATCCGTTGCGCTTTACGAACGTCCCAGTGTTGAAATAGGTGAGCACCTCGGAGCCGTCGGACGGCGTGCCGACGAGCTTGAACGCGACGACCGCGGCGTCGCCGTACAAGCGGACGTCGACATCCTCACCCGAGTAGACGACGGCGGGCTGTGCATCGCCATCCTCGGCGTCGTCGAAGCCGCTCATGATGTCGGCCTTGCCGAATCGCAAACCCATCGATGAGCTGTAGACCAGGTCTTCCGCCCAGAAGCGCTCGTGCGCCTCGACCTTGTCCGCGTTGGCCAAAAAGTCGTGCAGCATGCCGGTGAGCAGCTCCGCATCCGAGGCCAGTGCCGACGGCGAAACCAGCGTCAGCACGATAGCCAGTAACGCGACGTTTCGGGTCGCTTTCATCGTCGAGCCTCCTGTCGAAAAACGGGACCGATCATATCACTCCCAATGCAGTGGCTCTTCGCAAGTATCAGGGAGCGGCGAAAGCGCGCATAACGAACTGACGCCGTTGAGCGAAGCTGCAGGCCATAACAGGTTAGTCATTGGCCCTGTTCCGATCTCGATGCGGTTTGCTCGAGCCGCAACCAGCGGTGCTGACATACGACTGGCACCGGACTAGTATTGCCGTTCTTTCCGCCGAGGAATACCGGATGACCCCAGCCCAGTATCTTGCCGCGATCGCGATCCTGCACGTCTTACCCTTGACGGTCGAGGCCGGTGCCAAGGATCACGCCAACGCCGGCATCGAGCCTATCGACCAAATCGTCGTCACCGCGCGGCGCCGCGAAGAAGACCCGTTGCAGGTCCCCATTTCGATGACGGTGCTAAGCGGCGATCAGCTCGAGGCGCGGCATCTCGACGCCATGGACCAGCTGGGTGCTGCCGTACCGAACCTCCAGTTCGACAAGGCGGCGCCGTCCTCCGGCTCCAGTTCCGTCGGTCAGATCTTCATTCGCGGCATCGGGCAGGCGGACTACACGCCGGTCACTGATCCGGGCGTCGCCCTCTACATAGACGGAATCTATTTGGGCCGCTCGCCCGGCAACGTGCTCGACCTGATCGACGTCGAGCGACTCGAGGTCCTGCGCGGGCCGCAGGGGACCCTGTTCGGCCGCAATTCGATCGGCGGCGCAATCAAGGTTCACAGTCGCCCGCCCGAGTTCGACGACACTGCGCGACGTATCGAACTCCAGCTCGGCAATGATGACCTGCAAGCGCTGACCCTGCGCTGGAACCAGCCTCTGAGCCGATCGCTCGCGGCTCGTGTCGCAATCAATCGCCTGCGGCGTGACGGCTATGTCGAGCGCCTGTTCGACGGCATCAGAACCGGCGACCGGGACCGCTGGTCCGTTCGCGGCAGCCTGGATTGGGAGCCTACCGAAGCAATCGCGGCGTCACTGATCGTCGACTTCACGAGCATCGACGAAAACGGCGCACCCATCGTTTCCGGTGGCGTCAACGACCTGCAGCCATTCGCAACCTTCGGTAATGCGGTCCTCGACACCTGCGACGCCGTATCCGTCAATCCGAATTTCGACGGCTCGCCGCAGGGTGGCCCGCCCACGTTTCCGCCACCTGGCGCGCCGACCGGCAGTGCCCCCGGTTGCTACGGCACCGCTTCACGGCCGGGACCGTTTCTCTCCGAGGGTACGTTTCCGGTCGCCTCGGAACTCGAAAGCGGCGGCGCGGCCCTGAAGATCGATTGGGTGATGAGCGAGCGCTGGCTCCTGAATTCGACGACCGGCTATCGCACGATGAACATGATCTCGTCCCGGGACGGCGACAACACGCCGGCCAATGTTTTCGCGACCCGTGACGATTACGAGCACGAGCAGTTCAGCCAGGAGATACAACTTCAATTCGGCGAAGATCGGAGCCGGCTGTCCGCGGTGTTCGGACTCTTCTACTACGACGAGTCCGGTTTCAATCTCGTGGACGTCACGGTACCGACGGGCGCGATTCAAAGCGGCGGGCACTACGACAATCAGGCGTACGCGGCATTCGCGCACGCAACGCTCGGTCTTAGCGACCGGCTGACATTCTCCGTGGGTGGGCGGCACACGAAAGACCGCAAGGGTTACCTGCCAGACCAGCTGTCGCTGGGAGACGCGTCGGCGGGATCGGAACCCGGCTTCTTTCCACCGACCTGGCCGAATTTCGAGGGATTCTATCTTGCGCCGACCGGGCCGCTGGCGGCGGGCGAACGCATACTTGACTTTCGCCGTAGCGAACTCGACTTCGATGCGACCGACATGAATATCGATCTGAGCTATCGGTTCACGGACGGCGTTACCGGCTACGTGACGTTCGCCACGGGTTACAAGAGTGGCGGTTTCGACCAGCGGTTCGTCGGACCCACGCCGGACCGCACGCCGAGTTCGTACCGGCCCGAATCCGTCGACAGTTTGGAATTGGGCATCAAGACCTCGTTAGTCGATGGTCGCCTGGCTATGAATGTCGCCGTGTTCGAAGCCGACTACGAGGATTTACAGATCATCGTCCGCGAGTCCTTCAATCCGTTGACCGTGAATGCCGGTGACGCCCGGGTCCGCGGTGGCGAACTGGAGCTGGAATGGCGTGCCTCGGCGGATTGGGAGGTCGGCTTTTCGGCCGCGCATCTGGACACGGCCTATCGAGGCCTGAGCCAGCCTGCGCAGAACTCCGGCGTCCGGCTCGACAACAAGCTCGCCAACTCGCCGGAGTGGAGCTTGTCCGCCGGCACGGCGTACCGGCTGGATCTCGGGCGGCTGGGTGAGCTTACGGGCCGCCTGGATTGGTCGTGGCAGGACGCCGAATACCACGATGCCGTCAACAGCCCACAAGTTCGTCAGCCCGCGTTTCAGCTCCTTAACGCATCGCTCGTGTTCGTGCCGAGCGACGACCGCTGGCAGGTCACCCTCGTGTCTAAAAACCTCCTCGACGAAACCTACCTCGTCACGGGTAATTCGGCCTTCGATACCGCAGCGGCCTATGTCGAACAAGTGTATGGGCGGCCGCGAGAATTCCTTCTCGCGCTTGCCTATTCGTTCTGACGAACCACGCTGTTCATGACGACGAAACGGCACAGGCAAGCGGGCACGGCGAAGTCGCCAAACGTCTGGTTGCTGGGCATGCGGCCGCGGACGCTGACACTGGCGGCAGTGCCGGTCGCTGTCGGCGCCGCGCTTGCCTGGGGCAACGGCGCAAGACCCGACTGGATTACGTTCCTTGCGACACTCGCCTGCGCGGTGCTGATTCAGGTCGGCACCAACCTGTTCAATGACGCCAATGACGGCGAGCGCGGCGCGGACGGTCCCGATCGGATCGGGCCGGTGCGAATAACGGGTGCCGGTCTGGCGAATCCCGGACAGGTGCGCCGCGCCGCCGCTGCCTGCTTCGCGGCCGCATTGCTTGCGGGCGTGTACCTCGTCATCGTTGGCGGCATACCGATACTCCTGGTCGGAATCGCGTCGCTGGCCTCGGGATACGCCTATTCTGCGGGTCGGCGGCCACTGTCTCACCGGCCGGTCGGTGAGGCATACGTCATCGTCTTTTTCGGACTGGTCGCGGTGGCGGGAAGCTATTATCTGCAGAGCGTGCAACCGCCGAATCCCGCTGTCGTGCTGACCGGCGTCGCCATCGGCTGCTACGCTGCAGCCGTGTTGCTGGTTAACAACGTCCGTGACACAGCGGCCGATCTTCGCGCCGGACGCGACACCCTCGCCGGGAGACTGGGCGCACGAGCGGCCCGGCAGTTGTACGGCCTTCTGTTGCTCATGCCCTTTCCGTTGCTCGCAGCTGCGTGGGGTGCAACGGGACTCGGTTTCGTGTGGCTTGCCGCGCCCGTCTGCCTGTGGCTGACGGTTCTGTTTGCGCGCATGCCCGTGGGACCGGAGATGAACGCGCAACTCGGGAGGACCGCATTGGCCCAGGTGCTTGTCGCTGGTTTGTTCATCGCGGAGCACCTCTCTTGAACCCCCTGATCTCGACGCTGCTGCCGGTGGGCCTCGCCTTCATCATGTTTGCCCTCGGCCTCAAGCTCAGCATTGGGGACTTTCGTCGCGTCTTTGCCTACCCGGTGGCCGTCGGCCTGGGCCTGACGGCGCAATCGCTGCTCCTGCCGCTCACGGCATTCGGGATCGCCACGCTGTTTAACCTGGCGCCCGAGGCGGCTGTCGGGCTGATGATTCTCGCGGCCTGCCCGGGCGGCGTCACGGCAGCGATGATCACGGACTTGTCGCGCGGAGACACGAGCCTTTCCATAACGCTCACCGCGCTGACGAGCGTGTTGTCTTTCATCACGGTGCCGATCATCGTCGGTTTCTCGCTCGAACATTTTCTTGCCCAGGCCGTCGGCGTCGAGTACCCGCTGGGAATGGCCATTGGCAACCTGTTCCTGATTACGCTGGTCCCGGTCACGCTCGGTCTGCTCGTCAATCAGGCCGGATGGCTGACGACGGCGGTCGCAACCGCGGTCCACAGGCTGGCGACGGTCGTCTTCCTCCTGATTGTCTTCGCAACCTTCTTTACAGAGTGGGCAAACATCACGACACACATGATGACGGTTGGGCCGGCAATACTCTTGCTCAACCTCGCGACGATGGCCACAGGCGTGCTGCTCGGCGTCGCGGGTCGCCTGCCGGTCGCGGGCAGAATCGCACTGGCCGTGGAATGCGGCATTCAGAACAGCGCTCTCGGCATCACGGTCGCGGTCAGCCTGCTGCACATCCCGGGGCTGGCCGTACCCAGTGTGATCTATGCATTCCTGATGAACATCACGGCACTGATACTCATCGTCGTTCGCCAGCTACAGGTCAGTCGCGTGGCGAGCTCGCCAGCGTCCCGTTAGATCGGGACCGCACCGCAACCCCGTTCCGGCTTCGCAACGCCTTAATTTCCTGCGGTATTTGCGTATTCACGGCGGGTACCCGGGGAGTACCCTGAACCTGTCAGGGTGCGTTGCCGCGCACGTCACGGAGCAGGATCATGACCCGGGATTCCTCGGTACGCTCTGGTGCCGGTCTCTTCGAGATTCGGTTTGAGTCCATCGGTGGACTCGGTGCCCACGTCGCCGGCAAGATCGTCGCGGGTGCGGCCGTCTTGCGAATGCATATGAACGGCACCCACTTCTCGTCCTACGGCTCGGAAAAGAAGGGTTCGATCGTGCGCTCGTTCATCCGTCTCGCTCCCGCCGATCGCGCGATTCGCACGAGTGCGCCGATCGAGGAGCCCGACGTGATTGTCGTGTTCCACAGCGGCCTGCTCGCCTACCCGGCAACGCTGTCGGGCCTCAAGGCCGACGGCATTCTGGTCTACGCCGGCCAGGAAGACGAATGCCCGGAGTCGCTGTCGAGCGTGCCGAAGACGGCCAGCGTGTATCGCATCGACGCGCAGAAGATTGCGTTCGAAGAAAAATCCCGCGAGAACGCGGTTCTGATGGGTGCGCTGGCGCGCGTCGTCTCGACGCTCGACGAGCGTGCCATCCTCGACGCGCTCGACGCGACGTTTATCGACAAGAACCCCGAAATCGTCGCCGCCAACCGGCGCGCATTCAATCGCGGGGCGCGCGAGGCCGAGGCCGTCAAAGGCATCGGGCGGCGTGACGGCAGCGTGCCGACGCTGACGCTCGACCCGGCCTGGGGCTACCGTACGGCACCGCTTGGCGGAGTCCTGCCCACGCCCGGCAACACGGCCTACAACGACCTGCACACCTCACGCACCGGCTGGATGCCCGTGCTCGATCGCGACAAGTGCATCGACTGCGGCATGTGCGACCTCGTTTGCCCGGACCTGTGTCTCGTCTGGTCCACCCACATCGGCGCCGACGGCCAGCCCGCCGTGCGTCTCGACGGCATCGACTACCAGTACTGCAAGGGTTGCATGCGCTGCGTCGAAACCTGCTCGACTGCGGCCATGACGCGCGAAGAGGAAGTCCCCGGGAGGGCCGACGCATTGCGCGTCCCGCTGTTCCCCGAACTCGCCGCCGCGGCAGGAGGCAAAAATGCTCGATAAAGTGCCCGTTTCCCGCACCCGCCCGGTCCGCCAGGTCCACGACTTCAAGAGCGGCAACGAAGCCGCGGCCATTGCCGCGCGCGACATCGGCTTCCACGTGATGGGCTACTTCCCGATTACGCCGTCGACCGAGGTTGCGGAGACGCTGTCGCGCATGCAGGCCGACGGCGAGCACGAAATCGTCATGATCCCCGCCGACGGCGAACACGGCGCCGCAGGCATCTGCTACGGCGCCGCGCTCGGCGGCGGCCGCGTGCTCAACGCCACCTCGTCGCAGGGGCTCCTGTACTCGCTGGAGCAACTTCCCGTGCAGTCGGGCACGCGCGTGCCGATGGTCCTCAACGTCTCGACGCGCACGGTGTCCGGGCCGCTCGACATTCGTTGCGACCACTCGGACATCTACTTCGCCCTGAACACGGGCTGGATCATACTGCTTGCGCGCGATCCGCAGGCGGCCTACGACATGAACTTCTGCGCCGTTCGTATCGGTGAGCATCCCGACGTGCGGCTGCCGGTTATTGTCGCCTACGACGGCTTCCTGACGAGCCACCAGAAACGGCGCATCGATCGATTCAACGTCCCCGAGGACGTCAAGGCGTTCCTCGGCGATCGCGAGGATCCCTACACGGCACTCGATCCTGACCGACCCGTGACCTTCGGCCCTTACATGAACGATCCCGACCTGATCAACAACAAGGTCCAGCAACACGAGGCCATGGAAGCCGCGCGGCGCGTGATCCCCGAGGTCTTCGCCGAGTTCGCCGAGTTTTCGGGTCGGCGCTACGACATGGTCGACGAATACCGCATGGACGACGCCGAGGTCGCGCTCGTGCTGCTGAATTCCGCAGCCGAAAACGCCAAGGAAGTCGCCGACCGCCTGCGCGAGCAGGGACACAAGGTCGGCGTCGTCTCGCCCAACGTGCTGCGACCGTTCGCGACGGACGAGATTCGTCGCGTACTAAAGAACGTCCGCGCCGTCGTCGTCGGCGACCGCGGTGACTCGTATGGCGCTGAAGGCGGCAACCTGTCGCTCGAAATCCGCGCCGCCCTGCAACAGGACCCTGACAATCAAACCCTGGTCATGAGCCGTGTCTACGGCCTGGGCGGCAAGGATTTCTATGACGTGGATGCCGAGGAGTTCTTCCACCTCGCGCTCAAGGCGGCCGAGACCGGCAAGGTCGAGCTGCCGTTCGGGTACCACGGCGCATTCGCCGGCGACGATGCCGCGGGCCCACCCCCGGGACTGCCCGCGATCAAGCCCGAAGAGGTTTCGCGCGGCATGGCGACGGTGAAAAGGAACGCGCAAACCGACCGCCTCGAAGTCGAGCTCAAACCGATGTGGGAGATGACGACGACGCCGTCGCGGATTGCGCCCGGACACGGCGCCTGCCCGGGCTGCGGCTTCTTCCCGATGCTGCGCCAGGCCTACGACGTTCTCGAGGGAAATATCGTCGTCCTGTTCCAGACCGGCTGCGCGATGGTGACGACAACGGGCTATCCGAAAACCGCGCACCGCATCACGTACATCCACAACCTGTTCCAGAACGGCGCGGCGACGCTGTCGGGTCTGGTCGAGATGTACCACGAGCGCGTCCGGCGCGGCGAACTCCCCGCCGCGCCCGAGGGCGAGGATACGACTTTTATCATGGTGACCGGCGACGGCGGCATGGACATCGGCATGGGCGCGGCCCTCGGCACGGCCCACCGCAACCACAAGATGATCATCCTCGAGTACGACAACCAGGGCTACATGAACACGGGCTCGCAACTGTCGTACGCCACGCCTTACGGCCATCGCACGTCGACGAGCGAAGTCGGGCAGCAGCTCTCGGGCAAGCGCTTTCACCACAAGGACACGCCGCAGATCTTCGCCGCCTGTAACCTGCCTTACGTCTTTACGGCCAGCGAAGGCTATCCCGAGGACTTTATGCGCAAGATCTCGAAAGCGCAGTGGTACGCGCAGCGCGAAGGCATGGTCTACGGCAAGGTCCTGTCATTCTGTCCGCTGAATTGGCGGACACAGGACGACGCCGCGCAGGAGGTCCTGCAGACGGCCATCGACTGCTGCTTCTTTCCGCTCTACGAGGTCGAGAAGGGCCACACACTGATCACCTACGACCCTGACGCCATCGGCCGGCGGCGGTCCGTCGGCGACTGGCTCGGGCAGATGGGCAAGACGAAACACATGCTGGCGCCCGAGAACGCGGACCGTCTCGACGCGATCGAGCACGAAGTCGAGAAACGCTGGCGCAGGCTGAAAATCAAGTCGGAGCACCCGGAGCTGTAGATCATGGCGAAAATACTCGAGAAACGCCCGTTGACGCCGATCACCAAGCTGTACAGGGTCGAGGCACCGCTGGTGGCCCAGTCCGCCAAACCCGGGCAATTTATCATCGTGCGCGTGCGCGACGGCGGCGAACGCATCCCGCTGACCATTGCCGACTACGACCGTGACGAGGGCACACTGACGATCGTCGTCCAGGAAGTCGGCACGACGACGCGCTACCTGGGGCAGCTCGAGGTTGGCCAGGAGATCCTGGATCTCGTCGGACCGCTCGGCATGCCGCTCGATATCCCGGTCAAAGGCCATATCGTCGGCATCGGCGGCGGATTCGGTGCAGCCGCCCTGCTCTGCCTGATGCGCGAGCTGCGGCAGCGCGGCGACACCACGACGATCATCAACGGCGCGCGCGAGAAGGACCTGTTGATCCTCAACGAGGAACTCGCCGGGGTTTGCGACAACCTCGAGTTGTGCACCGACGACGGCTCGGCCGGCTTCCACGGGCTCGTGACGGAGCGTCTCGAGCAACTGATAGCCGGTGACGGCCCGGGACGTCCCGACATGGTGGTCGCAATCGGGCCGATGCCGATGATGCGCGCCGTCACCGAGACGACGCGCGGTCCGGGTATCCCGACGCTCGTGTCGCTCGATCCGCTCATGATCGACGGTACGGGCATGTGCGGCGGCTGCCGCGTCACCGTCAATAATGAGGTCAAATTTGCCTGCGTGGACGGCCCGTTCTTCGACGCGCATCTCGTCGACTTCGAGGAAGCGGTCCGGCGCAACAAGATGTACGTCAGGCAGGAGAAGGAGTCCAAGGACCGCTCCGCCTGCAAAAAACTCGCAGCAGGACAAAACTGATGCCCGTCAAACGCATTCAGAAGACACCGATGCCCGAACGCGACGCGCTGCTGCGCTCGCACGACTTCGGGGAAGTCAACGTAGGCTATGGTCTCGCGCACGCGCAGTTCGAGGCGGAGCGGTGCCTGCGCTGCCAGGACCCGGTCTGCATCGACGGCTGCCCGGTGCGCGTCCCGATCCCGGACTTTATTCACAAGATTGCGGCCGGCGACATGCAGGCCGCCGCGGAAATCCTGCGCTCGGCCAACCCGTTGCCGGCGGTCTGCGGCCGAGTCTGCCCGCAGGAAGTGCAGTGCGAGGAGCAATGCTCGGTCGGCGTACGCTTCAAGCCCGTCGCCATCGGCTATCTCGAGCGCTTCGTCGCGGACTGGGAGATGCAACAGCCGGCGCGCGAGATCAGCGCCTGCCTGCATCGCTCCGAGAAGGTCGCAATCATCGGCTCCGGGCCCGCGGGCCTCGTCTGTGCGGGCGAACTCGCCCGTCGCGGCTATCCCGTCACGATCTTCGAGGCGCTGCACGCCCCGGGC
>JBFJQO010000064.1:0-9761 GCA_041616535.1 Woeseiaceae bacterium
CAGGGCACCGGTCTTGAGTGCGTACATGTGCTCGAGTTGCCCGGCGTCGAGCGCCAGACCCTCGGCCGCAAGGTCGATGGACTGCCCGCCCGTCATCCCCACCGACCCGCAGGCATCGGCAACGAGCCGGACGAGCGCGTTTATTGCGCGCGGCGACGATCCCTCGATGTGCGCGATGACGGCGAAGGCGAGCGGCACGAGCGCGTCGGCGGCGAGGATCGCCGTTGCCTCGTCGTAGGCGATGTGCACGGTCGGCTTGCCGCGCCGCAGGTCGTCGTCATCCATGGCCGGCAGGTCGTCGTGCACGAGAGAAAATGCATGGATGCACTCGATCGCGGCCGCCGGCGCGTCGAGCAGCGCCGGGCTGACGCCGAGGCATTCGCCCGTCGCATACACGAGCAGCGGCCGGACCCGCTTGCCGCCGTTGAAGACGGCGTAGCGCATCGCTTCGTGCAGGCGTCGCGGCGCGACGGTCGGCGGCGGCAAGACGGCATCGAGGCGCGCGTCGACGCGCTGCTGGTACGTGCCGATACGGTCTTTGAAGTTCTCGGGCAAGTCGGTGAATCCGATGTCGCGGGGCCTGTAGCTTAACCGTAATCGGCGCGCGGTGCGCGCGCCGCGCTGGGCTATACTGCGCATCCCTTCGCGAGCACAGCGGGAAGCGTCCGACATGCAGGCCACGGCGATCGCACAGCCGAACATCGCACTGATCAAGTACTGGGGCAAGCGCGATCTCGAGCGCAACCTGCCGGCCGTGGGTTCGATTTCGATCACGTTGCGTGACTTGTTCACGCGCATGTCCGTTGCGTTCGACGAGGCCCTCCCGGCCGATACGCTGTCGCTCGACGGTGTGCCGAATCGCGGGCTACTGCCACGCCTGACGGCGTGCCTCGATCGTGTCGCGGGCACGGACCGGCCGCGCGCCCGGATTGCGAGCGCAGCGAACTTCCCGATCGCCGCCGGGCTGGCGTCTTCGGCGTCCTCGTTTGCGGCGCTGACCGTTGCCGGCGCCGCGGCCGCGGGACGCGACCTGTCCGTCGACGCGCTTGCCAGCCTGGCGGGGCAGGCGTCAGGTTCGGCGGCGCGCTCGCTGCTCGGGGGCTTCGTCGAACTGACGAACACCGACGACATCGCGGTCGCATCGCTGTGCGCCGCGGACGACTGGCCTTTGTCCGTGGTCGTCGCGGTCACCGCAACCGGCCCCAAGCCCGTCGGCTCGACCGAGGCGATGGAGATCAGTCGCAAGACCTCGCCGTTCTATGCGAGCTGGGTCGAGCAACAGCCCGGCGATCTCGACACGGCGCGTGCCGCGATCGCGGCACGCGATTTTGCGCACCTGGCGGCGATCGCCGAGCACAACTGCCTGAAAATGCATTCGATCATGTGGGCATCGCGCCCGCCGCTCGTCTACTGGAATGCCGCGACGATGCGCTGCCTGCAGACGGTACGTCAGCTCCAGAGCGAGGGCGCCGCGGTGTTCTTTACGATCGATGCGGGGCCGCAGGTGAAAGCGGTCTGCCTGCCCGGGTCGGCCGACGACGTCGAGGCCGCCCTGCGGGCGACGCCCGGCGTCGTGAACGTCATGACGACGGGCCTCGGTGCCGGCGCACGCCTGGAGACTCGTATATGACTGCGAGGGCGAGCGCGCCGGGCAAGATCGTGTTGTCGGGTGAATACGCCGTGCTCTTCGGGGCGCCGGCCGTTTGCATGGCCGTCGACCGGCGCGCCGTCGCGTCCGTTCGCGACACGGGCCGTGACTGCGAGGTGCATGCCGCCGGTTTCGCAGGCGCGGATCGCTTTCGCATCGTCGACGCCGTCTGCCCGCAGGGCCGGCCCGAGGCCGACATCGATCTCGATACGTCGGCGTTTTCAAAGGACGGGACAAAGTTCGGCATCGGTTCGAGCGCCGCCCTGACCGTGGCGCTGACGGCCGCGCTGGCGGATTCAGCCGATGTGCTCGAACCGTCGCTCGCGGCGCACACGCGCTTGCAGGGCCGGGCCGGCAGTGGCGTCGACGTCGCGGCGGCGGTGCACGGCGGCCTGATCCGTTACACGGCGGCGCCGCCCGCGGCGCGGCACCTCGCCTGGCCCGAGGGCCTCGCGTTCCGCGTCGTCTGGACGGGCGTCACGGCCGGCACCGGCGCCAGGCTCGCACGGCTTTTCGGCACCGCCCCGCAGTCGTCGCGCAAAGTACTGATCGACCACGGATCAGCCATGGCCGACCGATGGAGCGAGGGGGACGCCGGGAAGATCCTCGGCGCGTATCCCCCATATATCGAGGCGTTGCGCCGCTTCGGTGTTGACCACGATCTCGGCATATTCGATGCTGGCCACGACGCGTTGACGGAAGCGGCCATGGCCGACGGCCTGATCTACAAGCCCGCCGGAGCCGGCGGAGGCGATATCGGCGTGCTGTTCGGCCTCGCCGACGACGCGCTCGACGCGTTTATCGAGCGCCATGCGAAACTGGTTCATCGCATCGTGCCGTGCGCGCTGGACCCGGACGGCGTCCGCCTGGAGACGCCGTGACCGACGCACGCATCAGCGGGCTCCACAGGCTCGACGTCGCCGAGCGCATCGCGAAGCTCGAGGAGCTGGGCTGGCTCGACAAGACTGACGCCGCGCGCCTGCGCGGCGGGCATCATGTGCTGGCGGTCGATGCGGCCGACCTCATGATCGAAAACGTGGTCGGCGTCTTCGGCCTGCCGCTTGCCGTCGCACCCAATTTTCGCGTCAACGGCCGCGACTGCATCGTGCCGCTCGTCGTCGAGGAACCGTCGATCGTCGCAGGCCTCTGCAGCGTCGCGGCGCTCGCCCGTGCGGGCGGCGGATTCGAGGTCTCGCGCGGCGATGCGCTGCTGATCGGCCAGGTCCATGTCGGGGACCTCGGCGATCCGGATCGCGCGATCACCGCCCTCGAGGCGGCCAGACCTGCATTGCTGGCCACAGCCAACGCCGTGCACCCGAGGCTGACGGAACGCGGCGGCGGGGTGCGCGACATCGAAACTCGCCTGTTCGCCTTGCCGGACGGTAAACCCGTGATCGCGCTGCACGTCCTGGTGGACACCCGCGATGCCATGGGGGCCAATCTCGTCAACTCGATCTGCGAGGCGATCGCGCCCGACGTCGCGGCCGCGTGCGGCGGGCGGGTCGCACTGCGTATCCTGTCCAACCTCGCCGACCGGTCCCTGTATACCGCCCGTGCGCGCTTCGTGCTGCCGGGGCCGATCTGCGAGGCGGTCGTAACCGCGAACGACATCGCGCTCGTCGATCCGTACCGGGCCGCCACGCACAACAAGGGCATCATGAACGGCGTCGACGCCGTCGCGCTCGCGACCGGCAACGACTGGCGGGCCGTCGAGGCCGGGGCACACGCGTTTGCCGCCGCGCACGGCCGCTACCAGGCATTGACACGCTGGAGCGTCGCCGCCGACGGCACGCTGGCGGGCGAACTCACGTTGCCGCTCAAGGTCGGCACGGTCGGCGGCACGCAGGCGAACAACCCGGGCGCAGCGCTCGGGCTCGCATTGACAGGCGCGCGGAGCGCGCACGAACTCGCCGAGCTCATGGCTGCGGTCGGTCTCGCCCAGAATCTCGCGGCGCTGCGCGCCCTCGTCACGAGCGGTATCCAGGCGGGCCACATGAAGCTGCATGCGCGCAGCGTTGCCGCGTCCGTGGGCGTCCCGGACGAGCAACACGGGGCGGTCGTCGAAGCACTGATTGCGAGCGGCGAGGTCAAGAGCTGGAAAGCGCGCGAGATTGCGCAGCGTCTGCGCGGTGCCGGGACGCCGGCCGGCGCGTCGCGCGGGGTTGCGGCCGGCAAGGTGATCCTGCTCGGGGAGCACGGCGTTGTCTACGGCCGGCATGCGCTGGCCGTGCCGATCGCCGATGCCGTCGAAGTGACGGTCGCCCCGGCCGACGCGCTGGACACGGACTTGCCCGAGGCGCTCGTGAGCCGCCTGCTCGCGGAACTCGGTATCGACAAAACGAACTGGGCGATCGGTGTCAACGCCCGCGTACCGCTGGGCAAGGGGCTGGGATCGTCGGCGTCCGTGGCCGTCGCCATGGCACGCGCGTTCGATAACGCGTTGGGACTCGGGCTCGACGATGCGCGGGTCAACAACATCGCGTTCGCAAGCGAAATGCTCGCACACGGCACGCCCTCGGGCATCGACAACACGCTGGCCACCTACGCGAAGCCGATGCTGTTCCGCAACGACGGCGGGCTGAGCTTCACGGAGCTGGAGCTCGCGGAGGCGCCGCCGCTCCTGATTGCCTGGGGCGGCGAAACGGGCCGTACGCACGAACAGGTGGCCGGCGTCCGCGCCCGCCGCGACAGCGCCCCGGCGCACTTCGATGCCCTGTTTGACGAAATGGACCGGCTGAGCCGCGACGGCGCCGCGCTGCTGCAGTCGAGCCGGTGGCACGAACTCGGGCAGCTCATGAACATCGCGCACGGGCTTTTGAATGCGATCGGCGTGTCGACGCCGGGCCTCGAGTCCCTCGTTGCACTGGCGCGGGATGCCGGCGCGGCCGGGGCCAAGCTGACGGGTGCGGGCGGCGGCGGATCGATCGTCGCGATCTGCCCGGACGGTCTCGACGCGGTCGATGCCGCACTGCGACAATCGGGTTACAGGACGCTGATTCCCGGCAGCCAGGACCCGAAATGACGGACCCGCACAGGATCGTTTCGTCGGAGAGCGAGGAACTCATCCTCGTCGATCGCGACGACAATGACATCGGCTTCATCTCGAAGGCGGACGCGCATGACGGCGACGGCATGTTGCACCGGGCATTCTCGGTGTTCCTCTTCGATCACCGCGGCCGCCTGCTGCTGCAACAGCGGGCGCCGGGCAAGCGCCTGTGGGGCGGGTATTGGTCGAATACCTGCTGCAGTCACCCGCGCCGCGGGGAGAGCCTCGACGTCGCGACCTCGCGTCGCCTGCGCGACGAACTCAACGTCGAAGCCGAACTGGAGCACGTCTATTCGTTTTGCTACCAGGCGCGCTTCGGGGACGACGGTTCGGAAAACGAGTTATGCCACGTCTACCTGGGGCGCTCGCCGGACGAGGTCAGACCGAACGACAACGAGATCGCCGCCTTGCGTTTCGTGTCGGCGGCGCAGCTCGACGACGAACTGGCCTCGCGGCTTGAGTGCTTTACGCCGTGGTTCAAACAGGAGTGGCTGGAATTGTCGAGCCGCTACCGCGCGCGCCTCAGGCGCTACGGCGCCGTCGACTAGACGATGTACTTGTAGTACTCGATGCCGAGGTCGGCGAAATGCCGTTCGTCCGAAGTGCCGACATCCGCGATGACGAACTCGTTGGCCGGCTCGTAGCCGAGCCCGGTAACGCGTCGGCCGTCATGCAGGGCGACATACTGGTCGAAATCGATGTCAACCGCGAATTCCATGGCCTCGGCGAAGCGGATCTTCCGGGTCGCGTCCTTCCACCCATCGGCGATGAAAAACGGGATGACCTCGGCCGCGTCGCCGCTGCCGTAGCCGAGCGTCAACACTTCTTCACCGGCCTCGAACGCGTCTTCGTCGAGCGCCTGCTCGAATCCGGCGGCCATCCATGCGGGCAGGGCCGCTGTGTACAGGTTGCCGAGGTCCAGCATCGTGTCGCTGCCGAGCCGCAGCTTGTCGAGGATCTCGGCGCGGAAGTGCCTCGATGCGCGAAACGCCCGCAGCGCGGCCATCGTCAGCGGATACGCCTCGTAGCTGTGTTTCTCCGGAGACGCGAGAGCGGCAACGGCGGGAGTCGTACCCATTTCCGCGAGCACGGCATTGACATCGATGCCGGCCTCGTAGCAATACGAAGCGAGTTCGGCGCGGTCTTCTCCGTTGCCGTGGCTCAGTGCGAACAGGTAAGACACGGCCCAACCCGTTTCCGGCATGCGCCGGTAGGGCCGGTGCATGAACACGGTGCGCAGCGATCGCAGGTACTCGCTCGGATTGAGGTCCCGCTTCTCGTACATGTCGCGCAGCGCGAACAACGTCTGGTCCACGTAGCACGTGGTCGAGTACTTGCCGTTGAACACCGGGAAGTCCTGCACCTGGTGCGTCTCGGACCGGTCCTGTCCGCAGAATCTCGACATCGGCTTGCGGAAGTCCATGATGCGGTAGTCGGACGCCGAGCCCGAGCCGATCAGGTCGACCACGGCCAGCTGCGGATCTTCCTCGAGCAACATGGCGACCGCGCCCGCGCCTTGCGTCGGCTCTCCCGAGCTGCCGCGCGCGTACTCGGCGATGTCCGCACAGACCACGATGGCCTGGCTGCCGGCGCCGTCGAGCGCCAGGTGCCGGATGGCGCCTTTCATGCCGTAGACGCCGCCGAGACAGGCGTGCTTGAATTCGGGTACTTCGCAGCTGCGCGAGATCGGCGGCTTGCCGCGGGCGACCAGCGCTTCGTCGACCATGCCCTTGACGATGATGGCGCCGGCCGAATTGTCGGTGCTCGATTCGGTGCCGAGCCCGAGGAATTTGACGCGCGCCGGGTCGATGTCGTACTGGTCGATCAGGCGGAGCACGGCGTTGGCGGCCATCGTATAGACGCTGTGGTCCTGGCCGCGAACGCGGAAGCTGCGCCCGACGACCTCGCGGATCTTCGGCCACTGGTTATCGGTCCACTCGCACCAGTCCTCCAGCCATACGCGGTATGGCGGGATATAGGCGGCCAGGCCGCTGATTCCAATGGTTTTCGTGGACATGGAAGGTTTCATGACGAAAATTTGCTATAGCCCGGCGATTTTAGATGTGCGGGCCTTGTCACTCAATACTTTATTCTACGATCCGCCCCGGCACTAAGGGCGAATTATGTAGGACGAGGTCGCGGCCCCGGGGTTCATACGGACAGGAGCGCGAACAGCAGGGCGCCGAGCATCGTAAACGTCGCCCCGACCGCGTAAGCGCCCGCCAGCACGACGTATTTGCCGAAGGTCAGGATATGTCCCTGCCCATAGACGTGCCGCATGGCCTTGTACAGGTATACCGGGATGTAGAACGAGGCCGCCACGATGACGAGGATGCTGACCGGTGCGGGCACGAACAGCAGCCCGGCCAGCCGTGAGAACAGGATCTGCAGCGTCAGGATCAGGAAGAAGAAGGCGTGGAAATGAATGAAGAACAACAGGTGCTCGACGAAGTAGCGGCGCGACAACGGGTACAGGCCCTTGAGCACGAGCGCCATGAACGGCAACAGGACGATCAGCGCGATCGGTATGTTGTCGAGCAATAGCTCGGTGAACGTCCTGGCGCCGTCGGCCGAGATGCGTTCGCAAATGCCCTCGAGGCGTTCCCGCGTGAGTCGTTTCTGCACCCACATCGGCATTTCGTCGAAGCCCTCGTCATCGAGCGTGCACTCCCCGGTGTCGGGATCGATCCTGAAATTAACGCCGCCGCCGTCCTCGTCAACCGTGCTGATTCGGACGTCGGCCTCGTCCTTTTCGACCGCCTCGGGCGCCTCGGGCGCCTCGACCGTGGCCTGCGGCTCGGGCTCGAACAGCAGGCTCAGGTCGTCGCGCGGGTCGAAAAACGCGACGACGAAGAAGATGACGCTGAGCACGAGATACATGCGGAACGGCGGCATGTAACGCGCGCGCCGGCCCTCGAGATAGTCGCGCGTCAGGCGCCCGGGACGAACCAGGAGGGGGATCAGGGTACGCCACAGGCGCGAGTCCAGTTCGAACAGGTCGCCGAACGCGTCCTGCAGAAGTTCCCAAAGGCTGATCAGCCGGCTGCGCGCACGTTGACCGCATTTGCCGCAGTACTGGCCCCGCAGTTCCGTGCCGCAGTTGAGGCAGTCCGGATGATCCGGCAGCTCGGCGGCATTCCTCGTCATGGATTAGGCCTTAGCAGTCTTCTTCTTCGAGGTTTTCCTGCCTTTCGATTTCTTCCGTGGTGTCGCCTTTTTCCGGGCGGTCTTCTCGGGCGCCTTACTGGGTGCCTCGGTTGCGGCGGCGGGACGGTGCAGGAACTCGTCGGGCGCGAAATCGTCGACGTCGAGCAATGCGGCGACCTTCTCGTAGTAGGTGCGCAAGCGGTTGGCCTCGGCCTTGCTGACGACCTGCGCCTTTGCGGCCTCGTCGATCTGCAAGCCGAGGTAGTCCGAGACGATCAGGCCTTCCTTGCGGGCCTGGCGCAGGCGCCGCTCGAGCGGTACGTTTTCCTTCGTGAGCTCGAGTGCTTCCTGCAGCTGCCCGAGCGGATTGCCGGGCTCGAGCGTCGTATAGGCAAACTGGCTGAGCCGTTCGCGGGCCTCACCCGGCGTGGTCACGATCTCGACGACGCGGGCGCTGAGTTCGTCGGACGGATTCTTGTAGGTCCGCCCGCGCGGGAAAATGAAGCAACGCAGGAACCAGGAGACCCAGCGATTCGGGATGTTGAGCAGGAATTCGTGCAGCGAGGTCTGTGCCTGGTACATCAGGGTGCGGACCGACCACTCGACCAGCGGCAGGTCGGTCGCACGGCGTCCCTGGTTCTCGAAGTGCTTGAGCACACACGACGCGAGGTACATCGAGCTCAGGATGTCGCCGAGACGGGCCGACAGCAGCTCGCGTTTCTTGAGGTCGCCGCCCAGCGTGAGCATCGCGAAGTCGGACGCGAGCGCGAACGCGGCGCTGTAGCGATTGATGTTCTGGTAGTAGCGGCGCGTCGGCGTGTTGAGTGGCACGCGGCTGAATTTCGCATGGGTCAGCGCCAGGAAGAATGAGCGGGCCAGGTTGCTGATCGCATAGCCGATGTGACCGAACAGTGCGTCGTCGAATTCGATCAGGCCGCGATCGTGGTCATGGTCGCTGGCGGCGTGGAGTTCGCGCAGCACGAAAGGATGGCAGCGAATCGCGCCCTGGCCGTAGATGATCAGGCTGCGTGTCAGGATGTTGGCGCCTTCGACCGTAACCGCGATCGGCGTCGCCATGTAGCCGCGGCCGAGGTAGTTGGTCGGGCCCATCATGACGCCTTTGCCAGCGTGCACGTCCATGGCGTCGTTGGCGCACTTGCGTGCCATCTCGGTGCAGTGATACTTGAGGACGGCCGACGGCACGGCCGGTTTCTCGCCCTGGTCGATCGCGCCCGACGTGACCGACACGGCCGCATTCATAATATAAGTGTGGCCGGCGATGCGCGTGATCGCGTCGCCGACGCCCTCGAAGTTGGCGATCGACGTATTGAACTGCTTGCGGATCGTGGCGTACGCGCCCGTCGAGTAGCTGGCCGCCTGGCCGCCGCCCGCCGCCGTCGACGGCAGCGTGATGGCGCGACCCACCGACAGCAGTTCGACGAGCATCTTCCAGCCCTTGCCCGCCATTTCGGGGCCGCCGATGATGGAGTCGAGCGGGACGAACACGTCCTTGCCCTTGGTCGGCCCGTTCTGGAACGCGATCGACAGCGGGTTGTGACGACGGCCGACTTCCACGCCGTCGATGTCGGTCGGGACCAGGGCCGCCGTGATGCCGTATTCGTCCTGGTCGCCGATCAGGTGGTCGGGGTCGTAGAGCTTGAAGGCGAGGCCGAGGACCGTCGCGACCGGTGCGAGCGTGATGTAGCGCTTGCTCCAGTTGAGGCGGATGCCCGTAATCGTCTTGCCCTGCCACTTGCCTTTGCACACCACGCCCGTATCGATGAGCGCAGCGGCGTCCGACCCGGCCTGGGGTGACGTCAGCGCGAAGCACGGGATTTCGGTGCCCGCCGCGAGGCCGGGCAGGTAGCGGTCTTTCTGCTCTTCCGTGCCGTAGTGGAGCAGCAGCTCGGCCGGCCCGAG
>JBFJQO010000065.1:0-9751 GCA_041616535.1 Woeseiaceae bacterium
CACGAGAACCTGCAGTCCCTTGCCGTCCGCGCGGGCGCACAGCGTGCCGATGACGTCATCGGCCTCGACGCCCTCGACCTGCAGCAGCGGCAGGCCCATGGCTGCAACCGCATCGAGGATCGGTTGCACCTGCGAGCGCAGTTCGTCGGGCATCGGCGGCCGCGTCGCCTTGTACTCCGGGTAGATGTCGTCGCGGAAGGTCTTGCCCGGGGCATCGAAGACCACGGCGATATGCGCGGGCTGCTCTTCGCGCAGGAGCTTCTGGATCATCGTCAGGACGCCGTGCAGTGCGCCCGTCGGTTCACCCTGCGAATTGGTCAGCGCGGGAAGCGCATGGAAGGCACGGTACAGATACGATGACCCGTCGATGAGGACGAGGTCGGTCATGGCGTGCCTCGTCAGCCGCCGTCCTCGGCCTTGCCGTCCTCCTCGCCTTCCTCCTCGGCCGTGGATTCGGCCTGCGGCGGCGGTTGCCGGACTTTGCTCGGGTTTCCGGGGATGTACAGTGGCCCGCTCTGGCCGCAGCCCGTGAAGGGAACAACGAGGACGAGCGCGGTAAGCGCGAGAACAATGCGTTTCATAACAGTCGGCCCTTGGAAAGACTCACCGATTATAGCGTTTGGCGACTTCCCGGTAAGCCTCGCGGAACGGCATGCCTTCCTCGGTGACGAGGCGATACGCTTCGGCCGTCGCGAAGATGCCTTCGTCGAGCTCGATATTGTCGGGCAGGAACTCGAGCCCTTCCAGCAGGTAGGCCATGATGTCGACGCTCTCGATCGCGAGATCGATCGAGCGGAACAGGGGGACCTTGAGCCGCTGCAAGTCGCGATGGTAACCGGATGGCAGCTTCGCCGTGATCATGAGTGCCTCGTCGAGGCAGGCCTGTGCCGTCGCCGACGACGCGCGCAGCAGTTCGAGCACGTCGGGATTGCGCTTCTGCGGCATGATCGAAGAGCCTGTCGTGACCTCCGGGGCGAGCGAGACGTACGCAAATTCCTGCGTGTAGAACAGCAACAGGTCACTCGCCATGCGCGACAGGTCCTGCATCATCAGCGCGATCTCGAACAGCAGGGCGCTCTCGGCCTTGCCACGCGACAACTGCGCCGCGGTGACGGGCGATTGCGTCTCGTCGAAGCCGAGCCGCCGGGTCGTGAGTTCGCGGTCCAGCGGCAGGCCGGGCGTGCCGTAACCCGCCGCGCTGCCGAGCGGGTTCTTGTTGATGCGCCGGTGGACGGCGCGGAGACCCGCGACGGCGTCGGCGAAGCCCTCGTCGAAACCGCCGCACCAGAGTGCGACCGACGACGGCATGGCGTGCTGCATGTGCGTGTAGCCGGGCAGTTCGATCTCGCCCTGGTTGTCGGCCACGTGCGCGATCGCGACACGCAGGTGCTCGATGCGTCCAGCGAGATCCAGCGCGGCATCGCGCAAGTAGAGGCGCAGCGCAGTCAGGACCTGGTCGTTGCGCGAGCGCCCGAGGTGCAGACGGCCGCCGGCTTCGCCGATGCGCTCGGTCAGGCGGGTTTCGAGCGCCGTGTGGACGTCCTCGTCGTCGAGCGTGATCTCCCAGGCGCCGTCGCCGAAGCTCTTTCCGAGTTCCCGCAGGCCGTCGCAGATCGCATGGCAATCGTCATGCGAGATCAGGTCCTGAGCGGCGAGCATCTCGGCGTGCGCGATGGAACCGAGGATGTCGTACTCGACGAGGCGCGCGTCGAGCTTGTGATCTTCGCCCGCCGTGTAGCGCAGCACGCGCTCGTCGAGGGGCAGCCCTTTCTCCCATAACCGGCTCATGCGTCGGCCGCCTGTTCTTCGGGCGTCAACACGTTGATGTCATCGACGACGAGCGTACCGGTTCCCTCGTTCGTAAAGACTTCGAGCAGGATGCTGTCGGCCAGCTTGTAGGAGATGACGTGCACGCGCTGCACGCCGTTGCGAATGGCCGAGTCGATCGCGGCGGCTTTCGGCAGCATGCCGTCGGCCAGCACGCCCTTGTCGCGGAGTTCCTTGAGGTGGCGGCGATCGATGTAGCTGATCAGCGAGGCCGGGTCGTCGACGTCCTCGAGGATGCCGGTCGCGCCCGTGACGAGAATCAGTTTGTCGGCGCTCAGCTCGGCGGCAATGGCCGCGGCGACCGTGTCGGCGTTGATGTTGAGCAGGGTGCCGGATTCGTCGCAGGACAGCGGGCTGACGATCGGCATCAGGCCGTTGTCGAGTTGCTTGCGCAGGATGTCGGCATCGACCGCGTCGATGTCGCCGACGAAACCGTAATCGACGGTCTTGCCGTCCTTGCCCTCGACGGGCGGCCGCTTGTGTGCGCGGATCAGCCCCGCGTCGACGCCGCTAATGCCGACGGCCGGGATCTGCAGGTCGCGGCAGGCCGCCAGGATGCGCGTATTGATCTGTCCGTTGAGGATCATGGTCGCCACGTTGAGCGATTCGCTGTCGGTCACGCGCCTTCCCTCGACAAAGGTCGAGTCGAGGCCGAGGGCCGCGGCGAGCTGGGTCGATTGCGGGCCGCCGCCGTGAATCAGCACGGTGCGGATGCCGACCTGGTGCAGGATGCCGACCTGCTCGACGAGTGCCGTCGTCAACGCCGGGTCCGCGAAGATCTCGCCGCCCGCCTTGATGACGAAGACCTTGCCCTTGAAGAGCCGGATGTACGGCGCCGCGTGCTTGAGCGCCGATACGACGATGGCGCGATCTCTCTGCGAGGTCATTTGCCGTTCCCCATCATCTGGTGCAGCACCGCCATCTGCGCGAGCATGCGGTTGCGCGCTTCGGGAATCACGATGCTGCGCGGACCGTCGAGGATCTCGTCGGCGACGACGACGCCACGCCGCACGGGCAGGCAGTGCATGAAGCGGCAGTCCTCGCGGGCGTTACCGAACCAGCTTTCGTCCACGCACCAGTCGAGGTGGCCCTCGCGCAGCTTCTGGTCGGCGAGCCTGTCGCCGTAATGTTTCGTCGAGGCCCAGGACTTGGCGTAGATGACGTGCGCGCCCTCCATCGCCTCCCCTTGATCCGTCGTTTCGCGGATCGAACCGCCCGTTTCCTCGGCCGCGAAAATCGCCTTCTGCATGATCGGGGCGGGCAACTCGAAGCCTTCGGGGCGCAACACCGTGACGTCCATGCCGCGCATCGCGGCCATGTGCAGCGTCGCCGACGGGACCGCGAGCGGCAGCGCCTTCGGGTGGTAGGCCCAGCTCAGCACGAACTTGCCGCCGTTCGCCGGCATATTGAAATCGTCCAATGTCTTCCAGTCGGCGAGGCTCTGGCAGGGATGGTTCATCGCCGACTCCATGTTGATGTAGGGCGCATCGATGAGCTCGATCAGCGAATTGAAGCGTATCTCGGCGAGGTCGTCCTCGATCTTCTTGCGATCCGCGAACGCGCGTATGCCGATCGCGTCGCCATAGGACGCGATGACGGGCACGGCCTCGCGAATATGCTCGGCCGCGACGCCGTCCATGACGATTCCGTCGCGCACCTCGAGCCCGTGGATCGACATGTCCGGCGAGATCACGAACGAACCGCCGCCGAGACGAACCATCGCCGCCTGGAACGAGGCCAGCGTCCTGAGCGACGGGCTCAGGAACAGCAGCGAGAGCACCTTGCCCTTGAGGGCTTCGGGCTCGGGGCTGCGGTCGAGCCGTCCCGCCAGTTCGATGAGGGCCTTGATTTCTTCCGTGGAAAAGTCCGCGAGGTCGTTGAACGCTTTCATTCGCCGTTTCCTTGTTTTCAATAGGTTCCGGGGACGAGGCTCGTGAGAGCCTGTGCCAGGTGATGTACGTGATTTTCCTGCAAGACCAGCGGCGCGAGGATGCGCAGCACCTCCGGGTCGCTGCTCGTGCCCGTCAGGATGTCGTGTTCGAGCAATGCATCGCGGACTTCGACCGCGGGGCGGTCGCAAACCAGACCGAGCAACAGGCCCATGCCCTGGATCTTGTGCACCGGGCCCGTCACGCACTCGTCACGAATCTGTGCTTCGCGGGCGCGCACGTTCTCGAGCAGGTGTTCGTCCGTAATCGCCTGGATCGTCGCCGCGATGGCGGCCGCCGCGATCGGCCCGCCGCCGAACGTGGAGCCGAGATCCCCCGAGCCGAAGTTCGCCGCGATGTCCTCGGAGCACAGCACGGCGCCGCAAGGCACGCCGCCGCCGAGCGCTTTCGCGCTCGTGACGATGTCGGGCGCCACGCCGTGGGCCTGCACCGCGAAGTATTGACCGCAACGCCCCATGCCGGACTGCACTTCATCGGCGATCAGCACGGCGCCATGGCGGGAGGTCGCGGCGCGCAATGTCTCGATAAACTCGGTCGTGAGATCGTAAGCGCCCGCAACGCCTTGCACGGGTTCGAAGATGACGGCCGCGACCGTGCCGTCGATCATCGATTCGGCGGCGCCGATATCGTCGCGCGGGATGAAGTCGACGTCGAACGGTCGCGACGGGAAGCCGTACCACTTGTCAGAGTTCCAGGTGACGGCGCCGGCCGCCGCCGTGCGGCCGTGGAAGCTCTGCGTTAGCGCGAGAACCCGCTTGCGGCCAGTCGCCCTGATCGCCATGCGCAGGGCGTTCTCGTTGGCCTCGGCGCCCGAGTTGACGAAGAACACGCGTTCGAGCCCGTGGGGCGCGACCCGGGTCAGCAATTCCGCCGCGTCGGCACGAATATCGAGGGCGACGGCGTTGCTCTGGAACAGCAGCTTGCTGCTCTGTTCGCGGATTGCCTCCACGAGGCGAGGGTGCCCGTAGCCCAGCGCCGCCACCGCGTGACCGCCGTACAGGTCGAGAATGCGCCGGCCGTCCCGCGTGAAGATGTCGCAGCCGCTGGCGCGCTCGGGGACGAAGGGCAGCTGGCCGTACACCGGTATCGTGACCGCCGCTTCGCGGACGCGCGGATCCTCCGGTTGCCGGTTCATCGTCGGCATCAGGTCCACCCCGGGGCCGGCATGTCGAGACCGGCCGTTTCAGGCAGCCGCCAGAGACGATTCATCCACTGCACCGCGCCGCCGGCCGCGCCCTTGACGAGGTTGTCGATCGCGCTCATGACGACGACCGTGTCGCCGTCCGTCGCGACCCCGATATGGCAGGCATTGCTCGCGACGACGTCCTTGATCCGCGGCGTGCCGGCGACGACTCGCACGAACGGCGCATCGGCGTAGGCGTCTTCATAGACCTCGCGCAGCGCGGCTGCGCTGACGGGCTCCGTGGCCTTCGCCTGCAGCGTCACGTGGATGCCGCGCGCGAACGGGCCCGAATGCGGCACGAAATGAACCCGCGTCGCGCGACCGCTCGCGGCTTCGGCGAGCGTCGCGACTTCGGGTGCGTGGCGGTGCGCCAGGGGCTTGTAGGCATAAAGGTTGCTGTTGCGCTCCGGGTGGTGCGTGCCGGCGACCGGCGTCTTGCCCGAACCGGTGCTGCCGGTAATGCCGGAGATGAAAAATTCGGCGTCGGTCAGCCCGGAACGAACCAGCGGCACGGCGGCCAGCGCCGAGGCGGTCGCGAAACATCCCGGATGACCGACATGGGGTTCGTTCACCTCGCCCGCATGCTCGGGGAGTACGCACACGAAACTCTCCAGCAGTTCGGGCGCGCCGTGCGCCTGGCCGTAGATCTTTTCCCACACGTCGCGGTCGGCGAATCGAAAGTCGGCCGACGAATCGACGACGTGCACGTCGATACCGTTGCCCTGACAGTCGGCGATCGCCGCGGCAATGACGGGCGCGGATGCGCCGTGCGGCGCCGCCGAGAATAGCGCGAGCCGCTTGTCGCTGCCGAGGGTCGCGGCCCAGTCGCCGTGCGCCACGAAGGCGTGCCCGGATAACGCGGAGGCCAGGTGCCCGAACAGGTCGCCGACGGGTTTGCCCGCGGCGCTATCGGACACGGCGGCCCGCAGCTCGAAGACCGGGTGGCCGGCGACCAGCCGCAGCAATTCGCCGCCGACATAGCCGCTCGCGCCGAGTATGACGGCGGGAATCGAGGTACTCATGCCGTTCCCTTTTTCAGCAGTTTCGCGACCATATCACCGAGCGCGACGCCGTTGGACAACGCGTTGATTGCGGGCAAGGACATGCGCTCGTCGATCTGTTGCACGCCGACGTCGTTGTCCGTGGCCGGGCCCGTGACGACGGCGGGTTCGATCGAAAATTCGTTGCGCAGCAGTTCGACGCCGCCCCAGGCCGAGACCGGGTCGTTGGCGCACAGCACGACGGCCGTCAGCGCCTCGCGGATCGACTCGTCCGACAGGATCGCGCCGACGCCGTAAGCGCCGAGCAGCCCGTCGCCGAGCTCGAGCACGATGACGTCGGGCCGGTTTTGCGCCAGGCCCGTCAGCAGCGCCCGCGTCAGTTCGCGACCGTTCTTCTCGGTCGTCGTCACCACACCGAAGTCGGAGAAGATCATCGTGCTGCTGGCGCCGGCGTCTTCCATCGCCAGCACGTCGCGGCGCAGCGAAACGCCGGTCGCCTTGCACGCGGCCACGTTGAAGCCGAGGTGCCGCAGGCGGCTGACGATCGCGCAGGCGGCCGCGGTCTTGCCCGAGTCCATGCAGGTGCCGGCGAGCGCCACAACGGGCACGCCCTGCGTGTCGATGTCCGGGTTGTCGTCGAGCGTGGCGACGCCGGCGCGCGCCGGGACGCCGATGCGTTCGCCGAGATAGGGGAAGCTCAGCACGGTGCCGAGAACCTCGCAATTGAACGGTGAGCCGACGTCGGGATTCGCCGAGTCGCAGACGCCGAGGACGCCGCCGATGTTCAGGATCTGGATCGTGTCGCCGGGCTTCAGCTTCTTCGGCAGGTGCCCCGAATAGCCGCGCAGGGCCTTGCGATGCCCGAGGGCGCCGACGATGACGTCGCCCTGGGTGACGGTCGCCATGCGGCCCGAGGTCAGCTCGAGCTGGTTGTAGCGCGACTTGTTGTTGAGGACCTTGACGGCAACAAGGACACCTTCCTCGCACGGGATGTCTTTCGACAGCCGCAATTCCGACGCGAGGTTGTTGTGCTGCGCGACCGAGGCGATCTTGTCGACGACGACGCTCTTCATCCTATTCTCCGGAAGCCCGCGTCTGCAGCGTACCGGTCAGCGACAGCACGCGCGCGTAGCCGAGCGCATCGGCCGGCGTCCATTCGCCGGCCGCCTCGCCGTAGACGCCCTTGGTCGCGGCGAGCAGCGAGTGATCGGACTCGACGCCGTCAATGAACAGCTGGCCCGGCCGCAACGTAAAGTTGACCTTGCCCGACACGCGCCGTTGCGACGACGACAGCAATGCCTCGACGTCGTCGCAGGCGAGGTCGAGTTGCTTGCCCTCGTGGACGAGGTCGCCGTAGACGGCGGCGACGCTGTCCTTGATGCGCGCCTGCTGCGCGCTGAGCACGAGCTTCTCGAGTTCGCGGTGGGCCGTGATCAACGTAATCGCGGCCGGTGCCTCGAACGCGACCCGCCCCTTGGTGCCGAGCACGGTGTCGCCGAGGTGGATGCCGCGGCCGATGCCATAGGCACCCGCGAGTTTCTCGAGCGCCTCGATCAGCGCGACCGGCGGCAGTGCCTTGCCATCGAGTTTCGACGGTACGCCCTTGGTGAACGTGAGCGTGTGTTGCGACGGTGCGAGCGGCTTGCTGAACGCATCCGCGGACAGCACCCAGGCCGACTCGGGAATCGACCGTTCCGAGGTCAGCGTCTCCTGCCCGCCGATCGTGATGCCCCAGAGGCCGCGGTTGATCGAGTAGGCCGAGCCCTGCGCCGGCAGCGGCAGCTCGTGCTGCTCGAGGTAGGCGAGCTGCTCGTCGCGCACCCAGCTGTTGTCGCGCACGGGGGCCAGGACGTCGAGACCGGGATTCAACGTGCGCAACGCCACTTCGAAACGCACCTGATCGTTGCCCGCTGCCGTGCAGCCGTGCGCCACCGTGGTCGCGCCGCGTTCCTTCGCGATCCACGCGAGTTTCTCGGCCTGCAGGCCGCGTTCCGCGCCGACGCACAACGGGTAGGCGTTGCCGCGCAGCACGTTGCCCGCGATCAGGTAACGAATGACCGTGTCGAAGAATTCCTGCTTCGCATCGATCAGTATGTGCTCGATCGCGCCGAGCGCGAGCGCCCGTTTCTCGAGGGCCGCGGCGGCGTCCGCGTCGATGCCGCCCGTGTCGACACAGGCGGTGATGACGTCGCGGCCGTAATTCTCCTTGAGCCACGGCACGCAGAACGACGTGTCGAGGCCGCCCGAGAAAGCGAGGATGATCGGGGAGGTATCCGTACTCATGGTGTCTCCTGTCGGGACCGGGTCGCGTGACCGATCCGGGTAATCAGGTTCTTCTGGGCGTGCGCCGACTCGGTCGCGACGAACACGGTGTCGTCGCCCGCGATCGTGCCGACCATGCCGGGCCAGCCGCTGCGATCGAGCGCAAGCGCCACACGCTGCGCCGCGCCGATACCGGTGCGGATGACGAGCAGGTTCGAGCCGGCCGCCGTGACGCTGCGCAACAGGCTCGCGACGGCGCCGACCTGCCCGTCGTCGCGGTCGCGGGCCGGTAACTCGTAGCCGCGCGCGGTCTTGATCGCGCCGAGTTCCCGGAGGTCGCGGCTGACGCTCGACTGCGTCGCGACGTGCCCGAGCGACTGCAGCGCGCCGACGAGCGAGGCCTGGGTTTCGGCCGGGCCCTCGCGCAGCAATTCGCGGATCGCGGCACGCCGCTGGTGTTGTTCTTCGCTGGTCGGGGGCATCCGCCCGTCGCCTCGTGTGAATAAATATGCGCATAGTAGAACGGCAATGCGCATAAAATGCAAGCCCCTGCGTCCCCTTTTTTCGTCCCGGATGCGGTACACTGCGCCGCTTTCGGACCGCCGGAGCAGGAATTTGAGCCTCCCTGAATGCGTGGAAGTCACGACGGGCACCGATCCGGCCGGTAGCGTCATCTGGCTGCACGGCCTCGGCGCGGACGGTTACGACTTCGAGCCGATCGTCCCCGAACTGCGGCTGCCGGCCGACCTGCCGCTGCGCTTCGTGTTCCCGCACGCACCCGTGCGCCCCGTGACGATCAACGGCGGCATGGCGATGCGCGCCTGGTACGACATCGTCAGTCTCGACGCCGAGGGCCGCGCCGACGCCGACGGCGTGCGCGAGAGCACGGCGATCCTCGAAGCGTTGGTCGCGCGCGAGATCGAGCGCGGCATCCCCGAGGACAGGATCGTGATTGCCGGCTTTTCGATGGGCGGCGCGATCGCGGTCAACACGGCGCTGATAACGGCCCGCAAGCTCGCCGGGTTGATGGCGCTTTCGACCTACCTGCCGATCCCGGACGAGGTCGAGCGTTCGACGAGCAGCCGCGACCTGCCCGTGTTCATGGGCCATGGCACGTTCGACCCGATGGTGCTGCACGCCTGGGGCAAGGCGACCGCGGAAGCGCTGGCCGGGTCCGGCTTCACGATCGAGTGGCACGAGTACCCGATGGCCCACGCCGTGTGCCCCGAGGAGATCCATGACATCCGCGTGTGGCTGTTAAAGGCCTTCGGTCACCCGGCGGGCGAGTAATACGTCGGCGACGCCGGCCCGACGGGCAGGCCCAGGACGAAGGTCCAGAGAAAGAAGAACACGGACCACAACAGCAGGAACGCCACCGAGTACGGCAGCATCATCGCGATCAGCGTGCCGACGCCCGCCTTGGGCTGGTACTTGGCGACAAACGCCATGATCAGGCCGAAGTAACTCATCATGGGCGTAATGATGTTGGTGCTCGAGTCACCGATGCGATACGCCGCCTGGATGACCTC
>JBFJQO010000066.1:0-9749 GCA_041616535.1 Woeseiaceae bacterium
CCCGGGAAGCGGCAGCCGCCGTCACGCGCCTTGAGGGCTCGTCGCATCGCCGGCGGGATGGTGCGTGAGCGGCGCCCGATGCTCAAAGGCTCACCCGATTCGTCTTCCTCGATCTCGGTCACGCAGCAGTCGCACTGGATGCGCTTCGACGTTTCCGCGGAAACGTGCGGGCCGTTCTCGAGCGTCGACGTGTCCTTGTTGGTGTGCACGACCACCTGGAAGCGGTCGGCCGTTGATCCTGAGTTCTCGGGATGATTCAGATAGGTCTCGGCAATCTCGCTCAAGCCGTCGGCGCGGCGGGCGGCCACCGGCGTCTCCGCGCAGAAGCCGTCCCAGTCCATTGCTGCCTCGAGCGCCTTGACGATGAGCTCGCCCCGGTCGGCCGGCATCCTGGCCTTCAGCACCAGGCAGCCGTCGTCGTCGTAGTGATACGTCACCGTGCGTTGCCGGAAAAGCTCGTCGGCCGCATCGGGACGCCGGAGCTTCTCGACGCGACGGTACTGCGACACCAGGCGCTCGATGTGCGATGCATTGCCGTGTTTGGCCACCATCATCAGGAAGTCTTCGTTGTCGGCGTTCGCGACGCGCGTCATCGCGCGTACCTTGGAGTAACTCAGCCGCCCCTCGGCGAACGCGGCCGAGATCTTTGACAACTCAACCAGCGCGTGCGCCACGCGCAGGTGCTCGCGTGCGGCAGCCGGGCCGAGGCCGCACTGGAAGTTGAGCCACTGCACGCAGGAGCCGAAGCCGAGTTGTTCCCAGCAGCGCTGCTGGTCGAACTCGCGAATCAGGGTAAGCAGGTGCGCCTTGGCCACGTGCAGGTAGGCAAAGAGCTCGGCGATTTCCTCGCCGAGGCGCTCGGCTTCGGCCAGTGGTGCGGGTCGTAAAGCGACGATCGCGGACATGGTTTTCCCCTCTCACGAATACTGTCTATACATACAGTAGTATACGCGTAAGAGCATGATATTGCGAGGGAAAAAGGAAATACATACAGCCTGCCGAGGACTCAGGTTTGAAACGTGAAACGCGACTCGCCCGTAGACGTTCCGTCGGGGTCGAAGCGCCGTCGAGCAGGGTGTTATTCCAATAGCGCGTCCAAAGCAGATTGAAGTGAACCGTGTATCTGCGATTGAGCGTTGCAGTCCGTTACCCAGTCCCTTCCTGGCCCGTTTCCATCGGGCGCACCCCGTAATGCGCAACCGTCGGTTCGCGACAAGGCCTTGTGCAGCTTGTTAATTGCCTCGTCGACATCTCCCAGCTCAATGGCTTCGACCGCCTGTGTGAGGAAATTCAGAAGGGCCCGTTTGTTGCCATTGGTCGTGACTTGGGAGGAAACGAGCGACGTAACAGTCTCACCGGCGATAACGATTTCCATGATCGCGGCCTGCCCGCCCGAAACGGCTGTGATGGCCACAGTATCGGGCAGACCCGGGCCGATCAGGTCACTGACTGTCAACGAGACGTCATACTGGCCGACAACATCTGCGACAAAACTCGGTGTTGCCGTCGAAGAATCGAGCAACACCGCAGCGCTGCCGAAAGGCGCCGAAATAAACGTCCAGTCATAGGTGAGCGGATCAGTCTCCGGATCCACGCTCGCCGTGCCGTCCAGGAATACCGTCGAACCGACGATTACCAGCTGGTCGATTCCGGCGTTCGAGATCGGCGCGAGGTTGTCACTACTGACGACAACCTCGTCAGGCGAACTGAGTAATCCGCCTTCGTCAATGACCACGAGTTCGATGACATAGGATCCTGTGACATCGGCGACGAACGTCGGCGTAGCCGTATCTGCACCTGTGAGGATCGCACCGCTGCCGGCAGGCATTGAGAGAAAACTCCAGGCATACGTGAGGGCTTCGCTCGGCGTATTGTCGTCGAACGACGCGCTCCCATCGAGAAATACCGTGTCGCCCGCGCGAACGGCCTGGTCGGTGCCCGCATCCGCGCTTGGGGGCTGATTCTGAATGCCAAGTGACACAATCGTGAGCGCTCCCACTCCGACGGGGCCGCTGCCAACCGCGAAGGACGACACAATCGACCTGTCACCGCTGAGAGGGTCAATTCGAAAGAGCACACCAGGAACGCCCGGCGGCGGCACAGCTCCTCTGTCGGACACAATCAGACTGCCGTCTGATTCGACCGAGATACCTCCTGGTGAAACGAGATTCGTGCCGGTGCCGACAATAGACGTGCAGACTCCAAGAAATGCATCGCAACCGGATACGACCGTTCGATCACCGCTGAGCGGGTTTACGCGCAGGACGTACGCGTCGGTCGGTGGCCCAATATTTGTAACGACGATGCTCCCGTCGGCCTCGACTGCCATCTGGCTGACTTGTCCGAAATCACGGCCCGAGCCCGTAGGGGGTACACCCACTCCGTTGTCCTGCGACACAACGGCCCGATCGCCGGTAATCGGGTCAACCCGATAGATTGCGCCGAACTGGCAACACACGAGAATGTTGCCGTCCAGGTCCAATGCGAGAATCGTCGGCGAACTGAACGCCGGGCCATTGCCTATGGAATTGGAAGAAACGATCGTCCGATCGCCGCTGACCGGATCCACCCGGAACAGGATCGATGTCGGTGGCGGCCTTTGGTCAATCACGAGAATATTGCCGTCGGACTCGACCACAGCATCAGTCGGGTTTCTGAAACTGTCGGTGCCGGTCCCTGCAAGTGTGCAACCCGGAAAAATCGGAGTGTCAATGCAGCCGGAAACAATTTGTCGATTACCCGTCAATGGATCGATGCGAATCACGCTGTCAGAGCCGTTATTTGCGACGACCAGGTTCCCATTCGCTTCCAGACCTACAGAACCCCGGGCGGTGATATCGGGCCCGGTACCCACGGTTACGCCGTTGAGCGTGCCCGACACGATATCGCCATCTCCCGTTGCCGGATCGACCCGGACAACGACCGGAGCGACGCCAGACGACAGGATATCTCCTTCATTGAGCTCCACGGCCAGGGTCGATGGTGTCGACGAGATACCGGAAATGACGATGACTGCAACGCAGAATCGATGCTTCATGGCGCTTGCCTCCCCGTCGGGTGCGACGAGACTTAAACCGAATGGTCTAGGCAGCCCGGCGATCTTGGGGTCCTTCGGGGAGTCTTCCGTGGCTTCTCGGAGGAAGCGAGGACCCGTGGCTTTGCGCCCCTAGCTTTGGCTAGGTTTGCCTTTGTCAATTGCAATCACAAGCCTAGTACAAAATGCCCGTTTCGCAAGTATTGCAGACACAGTGCTTCGTTTTCAGGCCCGAAACTTGAAACGCGACTCGCCCGTCGACGTTCCGTCGGGGTCGAAGCGCCGCTCGACGAAGGTCCAGCGGCCTTCCTTGTCCAGCAGCACGATCGTCGTGCAGCGCGTGCCGTAGTCGGGCATGACAATGAACGGCGCCGTGATGGCATGCGCCGTCTCGAAATCGAGCCGGCCGCGCTCGACTTCGTCGACCGGGCCCTTGTGGCGGTCGTTCATGAGTCGCATCAGGCTCGTTTCGTTAACGTCGCCCGAGTCGACAAGTGCCGCCATTGCGGATCGGCTGCTCTCCACCTTGTGCCACGGGCCGTCGAGCAGGGCGTTGCTGAGCCCGTAAGCGCCCGTCGTCAGCGTGCGCTTGCCTTCTTCGCGGTTCGACAGGTAAGCGAACGCGTCCGCGTCGCCGACGATCAGGTTGAAGCCCGCGTACGCGTCCTCGTCGATCGAGTCGAGATACGCCGAGGGCGACATGTCGCCCGCGACGAAGTCGGTCACGAGGTGTCCGCGCGAACGATGCCCGGGCTCCGGCGGCTGCGCGTCGCGGAAATTGGTGACTGTCGCAAAGCGGCCCGACCGGCTCACGGCCAGCCAGGTGCCGCCGGCCTGCAGGTCGCGGCCCGCGAGAATGTCGGGTTTGTCGGGCCACCAGTGCGCGGCCTGCGTCGGCCGCGCGTGGAATTCGTCGCGATTGGCGGCGACGGCCAGGGGATAGTCAGGGTGTTGCCCGATGCTGAGGACGATCAGGCACATCGTCAGCCGCCGCTGATGAAATGGTCGACGAGCCGCCGTGCAATCGAGATGCGGAACGGCAGCCCGACGGTGCCCGAGGCCAGTTCGGCGCGCGTAAACCAGCGCGCGTCTTCGAGCTCGCCGTCGTTCAGGCGAATCTTATCCGAGACGGCTTCCGCGACGCAGCCGAGCATCAGCGACGACGGGAACGGCCACGGCTGCGAACTGTGGTAGCGCACATTGCCGACCCGGATGTTGGTCTCTTCGTACACTTCGCGGCGGACGGCGTCTTCGAGGCTCTCGCCGGGTTCGACGAATCCCGCGATTGTCGAGTACAGGCCCTCGGGCCAGTTTGCCTGGCGACCCAGGACGCAGCGATCGCCGTCGGCGACGAGCACGATGATGGCGGGGTCGGTGCGCGGGAAGATCTCCTGCGCGCAGTCGGGGTTGCAGCAGCGTCGCGTGTTGCCGCCGGCCGCGGGCTGGGAAGCCGACCCGCATTTGCCGCAGTAGAGTGTGGTCCCGTGCCAGATGACGAGCGCCCTCGCGTGCGCGACGAGGTTGGCCTCGTCGGGCGGCAGCACGGTGCCGAGCATTCTCAGGTCCTGGAATTCGCCGAGTTCGGCAAACGGCGGATCGCCGCCGCGGTCGATGGCGACGGCGAATGCCGGGTGGTCGCGGAACAGGCCGAGGAAGATGACGTTGTCGTCCGCGACGTGCGGCTCGACGGCGGCTCGCTCGAGCAGGACGGCGCCGGGAGGATCGCCGCCGACGAGGCAGCGATCGCCCCAGACCGGCACGAAGCGCGTGGCATCGCTCGCCAGCGCCTCGGCCAGCCAGTCGGGGTCTTTACGCCGCTCGCCGCTGCGATCGACGAACGCACCGGCGAAGACGTTGGGGTCTTCGCTCAATTCTTCGCGAGCAGGTCGCGAATCTCCGTCAGCAGTACTTCTTCCTTGGACGGCTTCGGCGGTTCGGCCGGCTTCTCTTCTTCTTTCTTCTTCAGCGTATTCATCGCTTTGATCGCCATAAAGATCGCGAACGCAACGATCACGAAGTCGAGCACCGTGTTGATGAACACGCCGTAGTTGATCGACGCGGCACTCTCACCCTCGCCGAGTGCGACAGCGAGTTCCGAGAAGTCCATGCCGCCCATGAGCATGCCGATTGGCGGCATGAGGACGTCGTTGACGAACGACGACACGATCTTGCCGAACGCGGCGCCGATGATGATACCGACGGCCATGTCGACGACGTTGCCGCGCATCGCAAACTCTTTGAATTCTTTTAACATCTGGTTTAACTCCCTTCTGCTGCTTGTTGTTTTCGCACGCTCACATCGTGCGCCTGCAGTTTACCGGAAGTCGCGCCGATGGCGCAGGCCGGACAGGTCCCGTCGTCGAGTGCATAGGCGTCCTGGACGTAGCGGGCGCGACAGCCGTCGCAGGCCGCGAGGTAAAGCTCGTCGTTGTAGCTGATGCACTGCAGAAGGTTCCAGGCCCACTCGAAATTGAGTTTCGCGTTGCGATGCAGCACGAGGTAGGTCTCGAAAGCACGGCAGACACGATGACCGAATTCGACGTCGGGCCGCGGCCAGCACGGGTGCACGCGGTCGTCCTCGTCGATGCGAACCAGCAGGCCGGCGCAGAACAACGCAACGAGGGTCGTGGCATGCAACTGGTGCTCGGGGCTCCTGACGTAGTACTGGACGCGGCGCGGCGACTTGCCGCGCCGGCGCCGTATGCTCGTGTGCCCGCCGTTGCGAAAGTAGGTCGAGTAGACCTTGCGGATGCGGTCGTCGGACAGACCCGTGCACTCACGGATGGTACGGGTGCGTGCCTCGTGGCCGATCATGCGGATGGCGAGTTCGAACTGGCGCTTCTCGCCAGCATAGCGGTCGTCGGTGAGTCTCATTTTTCGCTCTTGATGCTAGAAAAAACCCATATATGGAGAATTAATACCGTATATCATCCACACATGGTCAGACAATCCTAATAACAGTAATTCGAGACTCGCACCAAAAACGCGCCGTGCCGGGCGCGAGGGAGGCTGTATGGAATATTCAGGGTTGGCGCCCGACGATCTCGACAACGTGAGGGCGCTCAATGCCGCGTGGCTGCGGTCGGGCCACGGTGGCGCCCCGCCATTGTCGGCGGCCGGTGTCGAGCGCCTCGCGTCGACGCCGTTCCTGCTTTTTACGCTGCAAGAACACGATGAGCACCGGTGGGAGCGGTTGCTGGCGGCGCCGCGGCAACGGGACCTCCTGAACGATCGCGAGGCGCCCTCCGACGAGAAGCGTTCGCTGCAGGCGGCGGGGATTGCATTCCTGTGGGAGCTGTCGCGACGCAACCCGTATGCCGCGAGAGTCGTCAGTGATGCGGCGAACGGCTGGTGCCGTCTCATCACGTCGGTGACGCTCGTGCAGTTGCTGGAATTCACGGCAGACCACGACCTGATCGCGCCCCGCGTCGATCCCGATTCAGACGTACAGCGGCGCCTGTTGCAAAGCGGCGGCAGCAAGCCGCGCGAATTGCGAGAAGCCGTCCAGTTCAGCGCGCTGCAGGCGATGTTGACCGCGAGCAGATCCGGCCACCACACCAGCCTGCGCGCCGCAGCGTGTCGCGCGCGTGCCCCGCTGCGCGAGGTTGCCGACGAGGTATGACGCGCGCCGGCGCGCGGTTACAATACGCCGCCTTATGAAAGCGCTGTCGATCAAGAACCTCACCAAGACCTACGCGAACGGCAACCAGGCACTCAAGGGCATCGACCTGAACGTCGAGGAGGGCGATTTCTACGCACTGCTCGGGCCGAACGGCGCCGGCAAGACGACGGCCATCGGCATCATCGCGTCGCTGGTCAACAAGACCGGCGGCGAGGTCGAAATCTTCGGCCACAACATCGATACCGAGCTCGAAGCCGCCAAGGCGTGCCTCGGCATCGTGCCGCAGGAGGTCAACCTGAATCTGTGGGAGACCGTCGGCAATACAGTGCGGAACCAGGCGGGCTATTACGGCATCGGCGGCCGGCTGGCGCTGGAGCGCGTCGAAAAATACCTGCGCGCGTTACGGCTCTGGGATCGCCGCGACGACATTGCCCGCAGCCTGTCCGGCGGCATGAAGCGGCGCCTGATGATCGCGCGCTCGCTCGTGCATGAACCGCGCCTCCTGATCCTCGACGAGCCGACGGCGGGCGTCGATATCGAAATTCGGCGCTCGATGTGGGATTTCCTGCGCGACATCAATGCGTCCGGGACGACGATCATCCTGACGACGCACTACCTCGAGGAAGCTGAATCGCTGTGCCGTCACATCGCGATCATCGACGAGGGCACGATCATCGAGGACGCGCGCATGAGCGAGGTGCTCCGTCGCCTGCATCGTGAGGTATTCGTGCTGAGCCTCAAAGACGAACTCGACGCGGCGCCCGCGATACCCGGCTTCGAGACACGCCTGCGCGAGGAAGGCGAACTCGAGGTCGAAAAAGGACCGGAAACCGACATCAACGACCTGTTCGAGCAGCTCGACGCGCGCGGCATCCGCGTCGCGAGCCTCAGAAACAAGGCCAACCGTCTCGAGGAGATGTTCATGCACCTCGTCGAGCGCAAGGCCGGTGACGCATGAACCTCAGGCTCAACCTCGTCGCCGTCAAGACGATCATCCGCAAGGAAATCGTGCGTGTCCTGCGCATCTGGGTGCAGACGATCGTGCCACCCGCGATCACGATGACGCTGTACTTCATCATCTTCGGCAACCTGATCGGCCGCCGCATCGGGACGATGGACGGCTTCGACTATATGCAGTACATCGCGCCCGGCCTGATCATGATGTCCGTCATCACGAATTCCTACGGCAACGTCGTATCGTCGTTCTTCGGCGCGAAGTTCGGCCGCCACGTCGAGGAGATGCTGGTTGCGCCGATGTCGTACGCGTCGATCATCATCGGCCACGTGGCCGGCGGCGTGCTGCGCGGCCTGCTCGTCGGGCTGCTGGTCACGGTCATTGCCCTGTTTTTCACGAAACTGCAGGTGGCCCATCCGTTCGTCACGATCTCGATCGTGCTGTTGTCGTCGATCGTCTTCTCGCTGGCCGGGTTCATCAACGCCGTGTTCGCGAGGAAATTCGACGACATCTCGATCGTCCCGACGTTCGTGCTGACGCCGCTGACCTACCTGGGCGGCGTCTTCTATTCGATCTCGCTGCTTCCGGAGTTCTGGCAGAATGTGTCGAAAGCCAACCCGATTCTCTACATGGTCAATGCGTTTCGTTACGGCATTCTCGGCACGTCCGACATTCGCATCGGGCACGCTTATGCGATTTTGGTCATATTCGTCGCGCTGCTTTTTTCCGGCTGCATGCTGCTCATGAAGCGCGGCATCGGGATCCGCGAATAACATGTGCGGCCGTTTCGCGTTTTATTCTCCGAGCGAGGCCGCCGCAGCCCTGTTCGGCGCGACGGGCTCGGTGGATCTGAAGCCGCGCTACAACATCGCGCCGACCCAGTACGTTGCGGCTGTGCGCCTCGACGACGACAAGGCACGTGAACTCGTCACGCTGCGCTGGGGGCTCGTGCCGTTCTGGGCCAAGGACCCGTCGATCGGCAACCGCATGATCAACGCGCGCGCCGAGACCGTGGCCGAGAAACCGTCGTACCGCAACGCCTACAAGCACCGCCGCTGCATCGTGCTCGCCGACGGCTTCTACGAGTGGCGCAAGGAAGGCGGCGGCAAGACGCCGTACTTCATCTCCGTCGCGAGCGGAGAGCCCTTCGGACTGGCGGGCCTCTGGGAGAACTGGACCGACAAGGAAACCGGCGAGTCGCTGCAGACGACGACGCTGATCACGACCGATGCGAACGACTTCATGGCCCCGTTGCACCACCGCATGCCCGTGATTCTCGAGCCCGGCACCGGCGATCAATGGCTGGCCGGGTCGACCGGGCTGCTCGACGACGTCGCCGCGATCACCCCGCCATTGCAGGCGTGGCCCGTAGACCGGCGCGTCAACAACGCGCGCAATGAAGGTGACGCGCTGATTTCAGCGGCGGGCGACGTCTTGCGCTGATACCCACGGCCGAACCGCGACCAGCAGCGTCCCGGGCCCGCCGTGCACGCCGATAGCGGGCCCCAGTCCGCACCTAACGATCTTGCCGATCTCGGGCACGAGTTCGGAGAGGTAGGTCGCGAGCGCGAGCGCGTCCTCCTCGCAGGAGGCGTGCCCGATACCGAGTTCCACGGGTCCGGCGGGAATGCGCCGGGCGACGTAGCGTGCAAACCGCGCGGTGCGGTTGCGGCGACCGACCAGGCAGCCGCTCAAGGTGATCTTGCCGTCGCGCCGCGTGTAGATGATCGGGACGAGGCGCAGCAATTCCGCGATCGTGCGTACCCAGCCCGGGAGCCGGCCGCCGCGCACGGCGTAACGCGAATCTTTCAGGATTGCGAAGGACGTCGTCACGGAAATCTGCGCGTCCAGGGCGTCGAGTGTCGTCTCGACGTCGAGGCCGGCTGCGGCGCACTCGGCGGCAAACACGGCGAGCTGACCCTGTCCGAGCGATCCGTTGCGCGAGTCCACGACGTGGATGCGACCCGGTGCGTCGGTGCGGGAAGCCGCGAGGCGCGCAGCCTCGTAGGTGCCGCTCGCGACGCTCGTCAGGTTGACCGAGATGACGTCGTCGAACTGGCTGGCGAGAAACTGGAACTGACGCCAGAAATCGCCCGGCGCGGGCTGCGATGTCGTCGGATGGTGCGGATTTTCCGCAA
>JBFJQO010000067.1:0-9725 GCA_041616535.1 Woeseiaceae bacterium
AGCATCCACGACAGGCCGGCGATACTGAGGACGACCCCGACGCCGTGCGTCAGCGCGTGCACGATCTCTTCGGTGACGCTGTATTCGGAACCCGGTTTCCCGTGCATGTCCCACATCATAGCGATACGACGGGCGGCCGACATTGGATTTCGCGCCAATTCGCATCGCCTGTAGAATGCCCGGCAAAGCACTTTCCGGAACTCTCGATGACACGAATCCGCATCCTGGCGGCCCTGCTGGCCGCGTCGATCGTCGCGGCGTGCACGGCCGCCGCGCAGCGCGACGACCCCGTGACGATCACCGTCGTCGGCCTCAACGACGTGCACGGCCAGCTCAATGCGTCGGCAACCAACGGGGGCCTTGTCGGTATCTCGGCCTACATCGAGGCGCTGCGCGACGTCCGGCGCGACGACGGCGCCGTGCTCGTCGTCGATGCCGGGGACATGTGGCAAGGCACGCTCGAATCCAATCTCGTCGAGGGCGTTTCGATGGTCGAGGCCTATAACGCGCTCGGTGTCGCGGCCGCGGCCATCGGCAATCACGAATTCGATTTCGGCCCTGCCGGTCCGCTGGCGGTTCCACAAGGCCCGCACGACGACCCGCGCGGTGCACTTAAGCAACGCGCACGCGAAGCGTCGTTCCCGTTGCTGGCCGCCAACCTGGTCGAGGACGCGACGGGCGATCCCGTCGCCTGGGACAACGTCCGGGCCTCGCACGTCGTCGACGTCGCCGGCGTCCGGGTCGGCATCGTCGGGGTGCTGACGGAGTTCGCCCTGCACACGACGATCGCGGCCAACACGACCGGGCTGCGCGTCGCACCGCTCGCCGCGGCCATAACGCGGGAAGCGCGCAAACTGCGCGCCGATGGCGCCGTGCTGATTATCGTCGTCGCGCACGCCGGCGGGCGTTGCGGCGACACGTCGGACCCTCACGACATATCGTCATGCGACCTCGACAGCGAGATCATCCGCGTTGCGCACGAGCTCGATGCGGGCGACGTCGACCATATTTTCGGCGGGCATCTCGACCACGAGATTGCCCACGTTTTCGACAACGTGTCCGTCACGACCAACCTGGCGCGCGCGGCCTCGTTCGGACGCGTCGACTTTCGCGTTGACCGGGCAACAGGGACAGTACTGGAGCGCAGGCTATTCCCGCCGCAGCCGAATGCGCTGCCGGCGCCGCCACGGTACTCAGGCGTCCCTCTCGAACCCGACGGGCGTGTCGCGGCCGTTGCCACGTCGGCCGCCAGTTTCGCCGCAGAGTTGAAGAGCGAGCGTCTCGGCGTCGTGCTCGAGGCGCCATTCCCGCTCGGTGACGACATGGAACTCGCCCTGTACAACCTCGTGACCCGGGCACTGCTCGAGTCTTTCGACGCCGACGTCGCGCTGCACAACGTCAGGGGCGGGCTACGCAATGGCTTGCCGGCCGGCCAGCTCACGTACGGCGACGTCTACGAAATGTCGCCCTTCGATAACGTCATCACGCTCCACGAGCTCTCGGGCCTCGAATTGCGGCGCATCATCGAGGAACAGGCGCGGCGCCGCCGCAAGGTGGGTTTCGCCGGCCTGCGCGTCTTCGTGGAATGCGGCACGGACGCTCCCGCCGTTCGCATGATCGACGACGACGGCCGCGAAATTCGCGATGCGGACCGTGTCACCGTGCTCGCGAACGATTATCTCGCGCTCGGCGGCGACGGGATCATGACCCCGGTCATACCCGCGGGCGGCTTCGAGTTGCGTTTCGACCGGCCGCGCACGCGCGACGCCCTCGTCGAGTGGTTCCGGGGCCGCGGCGGCCGCCTCGACCCGGCCGACTGGGCGAGCCACGACCGGCCGAAATGGAATCTCCCCCCAGGCGTCGATCGCTGCCGGACCTGACCATCCCGATGACACGCCATCTCGTCCCCGCAATCGCGCTCCTTGCCAGTGCGACGACACACAGCAGCGAAGACGTCCTCGAGGAAATCACGACCGTCGGCACGCGACGTGCCGTCGACACCAGCCAGGTCGCCCTGAGCGTGTCGGCAACGAGCGGCACCGCAATCGACGCGGCGAAACTTGCGACGGACGCGCTGGCCTCGCTGCCCGGTGTGACGCTGCAACAAACCACGCCGGGCCAGGGCGCCGCCATCGTGCGCGGGCTCAAGGGCTCCGCCGTCCTGCACCTCGTCGACGGCATGCGCCTGTCCAACGCGATCTTCAGGTCGGCACCGACACCCTGGTTCGCGCTCGTGCCGACGACCTCCATCGAGCGACTCGAGGTCGTCCGCGGCACGCCCGCGGCCCTGTACGGCAGCGAGGCCGTCGGCGGCGTCGTGCAGTCGGTCTCCCGCCTGCCGCAATTCGATGACGAGACGATCGGCCATGCCCGCAACGTCTCGGTCGCTTTCGACACGGCCGAACGGCAACGCGCGGTCCGTGCGTCCCTCGATGCCGGCACGCGCGACCTGGCCGGCTCGGTCAGCGCCGAGTACCTGCAGACGGGCGACCGGCGCATCGGCGGCGGCGCGCGCATCGGGCCCAGCGGATTCACGGCCAGGGCACTGCGCGCGGTCCTGCGCGGCACGCCCGCAGGCGGCGCCACCTGGCTGTTCGACGTTCACTATCTCGAGCAGCCGCAAACGCCGCGCGTCGACGAACTGGTCCCGGGATTCGGCCAGGATGAGCCGTCGTCGTCGGAATTCGACTTCTCGCCGAATCGGCGCGTCTTCGCGCATCTTGGGTTCGAGCGTGCCTGGCACGGACTCGACTGGAAGATCGACGCGGCGTGGCAGCGCATCGACGACGATCGAGTCGCGCGCGATTTCGGCGCTGCGGAGCGGCGCTTCGAAGCCAACCGCAGCGATCTCTACGGCGTCACAGTCAGCACCGCCGGCGGCCATGGCGGCGCTTCGTGGATCATCGGTGCCGATGTCTATTACGACGAGGTGCGCAGCGCGCGCCGCGCCGTCGACATCACGACCGGAGCAACCGGCGATCTGGCACCCCGTTTCCCCGACGGCTCGACGATTTCGCAGGCGGGCGTTTTTGCGAGCCATAGCTGGGACATCGGTACGAGGCACCGCCTCACGCTGGGCGCGCGCTACACGGGCGTTGACATCGACCTGCCCGACGACCCGTCGATCAGGCCGGACCGCCTCAGCGGCGACATCGGCTGGATCGTGGCCGCCGGCGACCACCTGCATTTCGTCGTCAACGCAGGGTCGGGCTTTCGCGCACCGAACATCGCCGACCTGGGCACGCTGGGCAATCGTCCGGGCAACCGCTTCAACATCCCGAACACGGGACTCGGGGCCGAACGTGTCGTGCACGGCGACGTGGGATTGCGCTTTCGCAACGGGCGCGTCAGCGCCGAGCTTTTGCTGTTCGCGCTGCGCTACTCGGATCGCATCGTCTCGGTCGCAACCGGTGCGACGACCCCCGATGGACGCGACGTCGTGCAAAGCGTCAACGCCGCGGCGTCCGACCTTCACGGTGTCGAGGCCGGTGCGTCGATCGGGTTATCCGAACGACTCGACGCGCGCATCGTCCTCAACTATGTGCGCGGTACGCAGGATGTCGGCGGCGTCGAGGAACCTGGCGATCGCATTCCGCCGCTCAATGGGAGGCTGGAGCTGCGCTTCGACCTCGACGAGAACTGGCAGCTCGAAACGCGGCTCATCGCGGCCCGCCGCCAGGACCGGCTCAGCGCGCGCGATGTCGATGACGTCCGTATCGACCCGGCCGGTACGGCCGGCTGGGCGAACCTGGGTGCCCGGGCGCGGTGGTCCAGTGGTGCCGGCTGGCGCGTCGATGTCGGGATCGACAACGTGCTCGACAAACGCTACCGCGTGCACGGCTCCGGCATCGATGGCCCGGGCCGCAACCTGACACTCGCGATCCGGCGCGCCTGGTAGGTCGATCAGGCCAGTTCTTCGTCGATCGTCGCCTCGATCGCCGACCGGATGGGCCCCTCCATGAGCTTGAGCGCGAATCCGAGCTTCACGTCGAGCACGATGCTCTCCTCGTCGACGACGAGCTGGCCCGACACCCCGTTGCCCTGCACGTGCAGCGCGTCACCCTGCCAGTTCGAGCGCAGGGAGAACTGCTGCCGCAGGTCGGCCGCGATGCGGTCGGCGCGGTTGCGCGCTTCCTCGATCCCGAGGTTGTGGCTCCTGCGTATCTTCATGTCCGGCCGTTCCCTGCGGTCGAATTCTAGTGTGACCACCCTAATCCGGGTAGCTAGTATTGCATCATCGAAACGGGGATTAGCCCCGGGAGAACGAAAATGGCAGAGAAGAAATCTACCAGAAAGCAGGCAGATAACGATACGCGGACCGGCGAGTTTGCCGATCAGCTCGAGCAGGCTTTCATGGCCGGGCTCGGTGCCCTCGCGGGCGCGCAGAAAAAGGGCGCGGAGACTTTCGACACGCTCATCAAGGAAGGCGAGAAGTTCCGCCGGAAAGCCACGTCCCGCACGGAAACACTGATCGACGACGTCCAGGACGCCATCCGCGACATGGCGGACGACGCCCAGACGAAGGCGACCGGCCTGATCGACCAGGTGCGCGGCAAGTCTCGCCTCGACCGGCTGCAAAGCGCATTCGATACGCGCGTCGCAGACACGATGGATCGGCTGAACGTACCGAGCAAGAACGATATCGACGCAATCAACAGGAAGCTGAACAAAATTATTCGGCTTCTCGACGAAAAGGGTAAGCCTGCGGCGAAGAAAGCGACCCGCAAGCGGACCACGAAGAAACCGGCGGCGAAGAAGAAAGCCGCCAAGACCCGGAAGAAGACCAGCAAGTAGGACTTAAGACATGACCGACAAAGTTGAAGTAAAGAAAGCCACGGCAGCAAAAGCCGAGGTGAAAAAGGCCCCGGCCAGGAAAGCACCGGCCAGGAAACCCCGCGCCAAGAAAGCCGCACCCGAAAAGGGCGTTTTCGAGATTCTCGAGGACAGCGTGATCGCGGTACCTTTCAAGGCGGCCAACAAGACATTCATGGCCGGCCTCGGGCTGTTCGCCTACGTCACGCAGGAAGTCGACAAGCAGTACAAGGCGTTCGACAAGAAGTTCACGAAGTACGCCAAGGACGGTGAGAAGGTCTTCGACGATTGGGAAGACCGCGTCGAAGATTTCCGCAAAGACGTCGAAAAGCGCGTCGATGACGTGCGCGGCCGTGTACGGGAGACGTTCAAAAAGGCTGCCTGATCCCCCTTCAGCAGCCGCTAAAGAGAAATGCCCGATTCCCCCTCCGGGCAGATTCTCGACTCGAAGGGCCGCGCTCGCGGCCCTTCTTTTTTTTCAGGATTCGTAGCGCGCGGCGAGACTCTCGATATGAGCCGAAGTCGCGCCGACGCTGAGAGGCTTCAACGCGCTCAGGATCGAACTCGCGACGCGCAGCGCCGCGTCGTCCGCCGTGCGCGAGCCGCCAACCAGGCTGTCGAAACGGTCGGTGAACAGCGCCATCACGGCCAGGTTGCGCGCAACGAGCCGTGCGTCGTCGGCCGGCAGATCGAGCTGTCCGGCCTCGGCCAGGCGCCGCAGATGAATCTCGAAGACGCCGCGGAGCGCACGCGCGAACTGTCCGAGTACGCGCTGCACCTGCGGGTACGACTCGGTGAGTGACTCGAGGTCGCGGAACAGGAAGCGGTAGGCCGCGGTTAACTCCAGCAGCAAGTGCAGGAAGACCCAGAAGTCGTCGATCGATACGGCACCCTCGTCGGGCGGATGCAGCACGCGTCTTGCATCGGCCTGGAACTCGTCGAGCAGCGCGGCGACGATATCGGCCTTCCTGCGAAAGTGGTAGTGGAGATTGCCCGGGCTGATGTCGACTTCATCCGCGATCTCGTTGGTCCGGGTCCCGGGCTCGCCGTGCTCATTGAACAACAAGAGGCTCGCAACGAGGATGCGCTGACGCGTGTTTCGACTCATGCACATACGATGGGGGAATCGGCGCGGCGATTCAATGACGCTCGCGGCGTGCCGACGGTAAGTACATATCCTTACGAGAATTCCCGATCCAACGTATTGCGATTTGCGGCGAAGTCCGCATGATACGCATCAGGAAATTAGAATATTCTGAAGTACTAATATTCTTTTCCGGGCAGACCTCAAGCAGGGCACCAGACCATTGCGCACGGCACTAAAAGTCGCGTTCGCGACGACTGCCCGAGCCCACGGATCATCCGGGCCGATTCTATACGTGAATCCGCGCCACACCGATTTCGCACACCCACTTTGGGAGAAACCATCATGACCAGAAGGCATGGATCATTCACTCTCGCCTTTCTCCTGCTCGTTCTCAGCTTCGGCCTCGGACTCGCAGGGTGCGAAGGCAGCGACGGCGCTCCAGGGCGCGACGGGCTCGACGGCGCTGCCGGCACCCCTGGCGCGGACGGACAGGCGTGCTGGGACCTCAACGGCAACGGTATCGGCGATCCTGAGGAAGACGTCAACGGTGACGGCACCGTCGACGTCTACGACTGTAACGCCTATGCAGACGGTGCCTACGAGATCGACCAGCTGCACGCCGGCTATTTCACCGAGCACCCCTACGAGGGCACCGCATCGTGCCTGAACTGCCACGGTAAGCTCGCCGACGAAATACTCGAGACCGCGCACTTCACGTGGAAGGGTCTCGCATCAAACATCGTTAACGTTCCTCCCGGCAGCTTCCACGGCAAGGTCGACATCCTGAACAACTTCTGCGTTGCGGTTCCAACCAATGAGGCCCGCTGCACGCAGTGCCATGCAGGCTACGGCTGGAAAGACGCCAGCTTCGACTTCGGTGATCCCGACAACATCGACTGCCTGATCTGTCACGATCAGACCGACACCTACGAGAAGGACGAGAAGACTGCCGGCGCACCGCGCGATACGATCGATCTTCAGGCCGTAGCACGCAGCGTCGCCATGAACGGCGGCAAGCCGTCGATCGACAACTGCATCGACTGCCACGCCAAAGCCGGCGGCGGCAACAACGTCAAGCACGGCGATCTCGCCATGGCGTTGCAGGACACGACGCGTGAATTCGACGTCCACATGGGCAAGGACGGACGGGCGCAGTTCGTCTGCGTCGACTGCCATGACGTCAAGCGTGACGGCGTTGGCAAACCGCTGTCGCATGGCATCGGTGGCATGCCGTACCACTCGGTCGAAGAAGGCAACATGAAGAACTGCGACGACTGCCACGGCAGCGCAGCCAGCATCCATGCCGGCACGTCGGTCGCGCAAATCGTGGGCAGCCACGATGTACTCGCCTGCCAGGTCTGCCACATCCCGACTTTCGCCCGGCATACGGCAACGAAGACGGAATGGTATTGGAAGGACGCGGGAGACGTTGCCAGGGGTGTCGAGACAGACCCCGTTACAAATCTTCCGATCTACGACCCCAAGAAGGGCAGCTTCGTCTGGACCAAGGACGTTCGTCCGACACTGCGTTATTTCGACGGCACGTGGAACAAGGCGATTATCGGCGTAGCCGACACCTACACGTCGGAACCCGCGGTGCTTGGCGCACCGGTCGGCAGTCATGACGACGGCAAGTCGATGATCTACCCGTTCAAGAAGATGATCGGCAACCAGGTCGCGGATCCGGTCGCCAAGCGCATTATGGTGCCGCATCTCTTTGGCACGGCAGGCGGCCCGAACCCGTACTGGGGCACCTGGGACTGGGATCTGTCGTTGCAGGATGCATCGCAGAAGACCGGCCAGCCATATACACCAGGCTCATTCGACCAGGATACGTGGTTTGTCGATACCGTCATGTACCTGACGGTCAACCACGAAGTGGCGCCGAAGGAAATGGCTTACGGCTTCGGCAATAACTGCGGCGACTGCCACTTCGACAACAAGATCGACTGGACCGAACTCGGCTGGAGCGGAGACCCGGTCGACGGAGGTGTCAGGCCTTAGCGAATATTCCCCCCTGCCGTTATTACAACCAACGACGGCAAACGAGGCGCCCGCAACGGGCGCCTCTTTTTGTTCGTGCCCCGGTCCTGTCCCTTCGTCGACGGATCGCGATAGTATGGGTGCTCAGAATAAAGACAAGGTGGAGAACCGCATGCGCCGCTTCCTGCTGCTTCTGTCGCTGGCCCTGTCCGCGGCCTCCCAGGCACAGACCGTCCTGATCGAGAACGTCCGCATCTTCAACGGCGTCGACGCACGGCTCGAGACGGGCCACGTACTCGTCAGGGACGGGCTGATCGAGTCCGTCGCATCGCGACCGCTCACGGCGCCGGACGGCGCGATCGTGATTCCGGGCGACAATCGCATCCTGACGCCCGGCTTCATCGACCTGCACGTGCACCTGACGATGCACTCGCCGCCCGGCGTGTTGCGCGAGCATGCGACGGCTGTGGGCGCGCGCTCGGTCGCCGCCGCGAAGTTCTTTCTCGATCACGGCTTCACGACGATCCGCGACGCAGGCGGCACCCATCCCGATCTCGCCCGGGCCTTCAACCGGGGGCAGCTGTACGGGCCGCGCGTGTTCCCGTCGGGTGCCGTCGTCTCGCAGACCGCGGGCCACGGCGACTGGCGCATGCCGCACGAGCCGCATCCGGCGCATGCCGGCGGCAACCCGTACCTGTCAGCCGATGCCGCGATCCTCGCCGACGGCGTCGATGCCACGCTGACCGCCGTGCGCGAGAACCTCAAGAACGGGGCGACGCAGATCAAGATCATGGGCGGGGGCGGCGTGATGTCCGACTACGACCCGATCCACACGCTGCAGCCCTCGCCCGCCGAGATCCGGGCCGCCGTGCAGGCGGCCGGCGACTGGGGTACCTACGTCCTCGCGCACGCTTACACGAGCGAAGCCGTCACGCGGCTGGTCGAGAACGGCGTGAAATGCATCGAGCACGGGCTGCTCATTGACGACAAGACGGCGCGGCTCGTGGCCGACAACGGGGTCGCGATCAGCACGCAGCTCGTGATCTTCAGGAGCCTGCTCGGCATGGACGGCATGACGGCCTTTCAGAAGGAGAAGGCCTACCAGGTGCGCGCCGGGCAGGAGAACCTGATCCGGCTGATCAGGAAATACGACATAACGACCGGGTTCTCGACCGATTTCATCTTTGGCCAGTATCAGAAGCTGCCCGAGGAGTTCACGCAGCGCGCCGAGTTCTGGTCGAATGCCGAGGTCCTGCGCCAGGCGACCTCGGAGAGCGCGCGTATCATCCGCATGGCCGGCAAGCTCAACCGCCACGGCAACTTCGGCGAGATCCGCGAGGGCTGGGTCGCCGACCTGCTGTTGCATAACGGCGAATTACTCGAGGATTTGTCGGTTCTGGCCGACCCGGAAGCGAATCTGGCGCTTATAATGAAGGGTGGCGAGATCATAAAAGCGAAGCTCTAGCGCCGCCGGGACGGCAGACCCCGGCACAGGTGACAAACCGAAATATTCGCCCGCAATTCAGCGCGCTAAGCTTGCCGCACAACAAGACTGGGAGGACAAGCTAATGCCCTATTCTACTCGTGACATACGCAACGTGTGCCTTGTCGGACCGAGCCATTCCGGGAAGACGCTCCTCACCGAAGCCCTGCTCCAGGCAGGCGGCAAGATCCCGGAAAAAGGCTCGATCGAAAAAGGCACGACGGTTTCCGATTACACCGACCGGGAAAAAGAAATCGGCCACTCCCAGTTCAATTCAGTCTGTCACCTCGACCACGAAGGCATCCACGTCAACCTCATCGACACGCCGGGATACCGCGACTTCCTGGGCCGTGCGCTGTC
>JBFJQO010000068.1:0-9693 GCA_041616535.1 Woeseiaceae bacterium
CAAGATCGTCATCACGGCGACGCAAATGATGGAGTCGATGATCGACAACCCGATTCCGACTCGCGCCGAGGTTTCCGATGTTGCGAACGCGGTCATCGACGGTACCGATGCGGTCATGTTGTCCGGCGAAACGGCCGTCGGAAAACACCCGAACAAGGCGATTCACGCGATGGCCGAGGTGTGCGTCGGCGCCGAGAAATACCAGGTGCCGTATGCGGCAACGCAACGCGTGCGCGAGCATTTCGGCCGCGTTGACGAAGCGATTGCAATGGCGACGATGTACACGGCGAATCATCTGGCCGTCAAAGCGATCGTCGCGCTGACCGAATCGGGTTCGACGACTCGCTGGATGTCGCGGGTACGCTCGGACATTCCCATCTACGCGCTGACGCCGCACAAGGCCACTAGCCGGCGCGTCGCGCTATACCGTGGCGTCCACCCCTTCGAGTTTGAGATCGACGCGCAACATGCGAGCAAACTCAACAGCCTGTACCAGGATATCTTTCATTTGCTGCTCGCCCAGGAAGCCATTGCCGTCGGCGATCTCGTTATCTTTACGAAGGGCGATCTCGATGGCGTCTCCGGCGCCACTAACGCGATGAAGATCCTCGAAGTGACGGTCGCATCATGAAGAGATGGCTGTCCCGCCTTTTCGGGGGCGTCGTTTTGCTCGTCGTGATCCTTGGCATCGTGGCCTGGCTCGGCTTGCGCGCGAGCCTGCCCGACCTCGACGGTGAGCTCGCTGTTGCAGGTATCGACGCCGAGGTCATGATCGAACGCGACGCGGAAGGTATTCCCGCCATCACGGCGGCAAATCGCAAGGACCTCGCGTTTGCGACCGGGTTCGCGCATGGCCAGGACCGCTTCTTCCAGATGGACCTGATCCGCCGGCAGGCGGCGGGAGAGTTGTCGGAACTCGTGGGCGCCGCCGCGCTCGATGTCGACAAGTGGTATCGCTTCAATCGATTCCGCGCACGTGCCGAAGTGGTCTACGACGCCGCGAGCGACCGGGAACGCGAACTGATGGACGCCTACGCAGCGGGCGTCAACGCGGGACTGGCATCGCTCGGCGCACGGCCGTTCGAGTACTTTGTCCTGCGCAGCAAACCGCAGCCGTGGCAGCCGACCGATTCGCTGCTGGCTGTCTACGCGATGTACGTGCAGCTTAACGACTCGCGCGCCAGCAAGGAGGTGCGCCGGGGCCTCGCGCATCGCGTGTTGCCGGCCGACGTCTATGCCTGGATGTACCCGCAAGGCACGCCGTGGGATGCGCCGATCATGGGCGCGCCGCGCGAGCGGGCAGCCATTCCGGCGGCAGACGTCTACTCGATCCGCGACGTTGCGGACGACGCGCCGCCAGCCAATGAACAGGGCCGCTACCCGCTGCGCGGCAGCAACAACTGGGCGGTTTCCGGCAAGCTGACGCCGAACGGCCGCGCGCTCGTGGCCAACGACATGCACCTCGGTCACGCCGCGCCGAACATCTGGTACCAGGCGAGGCTGCGTACGACCGGAGCGGACGCGCGCGACCTCGCGGGCGTGACCTTGCCGGGGGCACCGTTCGTGATCAGCGGCAGTAATACTCACGTCGCATGGGGCTATACGAACAGTTACGGGGACTGGACCGATGCCGTCGTGCTTCGGCCCGGCGATCGCGACGGCACCTACAAGACGCCCGAAGGCGATCGCGACTTCGACGTTTACGTCGAGACGATCAACGTCAAAGGCGGCGAGCCGGTCGAGTACACGATTCGCGAGACGATCTGGGGGCCTGTGCTCGACGACGTCGAATACCCGGACGGCGAGATCGCGGTGAGCTGGCTGGCGCACAAGCCCGAGGGCGTCAACCTCGGCTTGCTCGCGGTCGAATCCGCCACCACGGTGGTCGAAGCCCTCGACATCGCCAACACGATCTCGATGCCGCCCCAGAATTTCGTGACCGGTGATGCGGGCGGCAACATCGGCTGGACGATCGCCGGACGGATTCCGCGCAAGTCCGGTTTCGATGCGATGCTGCCCGCAGACTGGAGCAGGGAACACGGCTGGCAGGGCTGGCTCGACCCATGGGAATACCCGCGAGTCGTCAACCCCGAGAGCGGCCGCATCTGGACGGCCAATGCACGGGTCACGGACGGCGACGCACTGCGTATCGTCGGCGACGGTGGCTACGATCTCGGCGCACGCGCGCGGCAGATTCGCGACGGCCTGTTCGCAAAGGACAGTTTTACGCCTGAGGACATGCTCGAGATTCAGTACGATGATCGCGCGTTGTTCCTCGCGCCGTGGCGCGACGTGCTGCTCGAGCTGCTCGACGACGCCGTGATCGCTGGCGATCCGCAACTCGCCGAATACCGGGATCTCGTCGAGACCTGGATCCCGCGCGCCTCGCCCGAATCGGTCGGCTACCGTCTCGTGCGCTCGTTCCGGCTCGAAGTCGAACGCCGTACGTTCCACGCGCTGATGCGACCTGCCCGGGCGGCTTACGGGGACGACGTCGAGCTGCGCCTGTCCAACCAGTTCGAGTCCCCGTTGTGGTCGCTCGTCACGCAGCGTCCCGAGCACCTGCTGCCTTCAGGTTACGCCAACTGGGACCAGTTCCTGCTCGCGGCCGTGCGGCAGAACATTGCGTATTTCACCGCGAATTTCGAGGGACCGCTGTCATTCCGCACCTGGGGTGAAAACAACACGGCCTCGATCCGGCACCCGCTGAGCGGCAGTATTCCCCTCATTGGGGCCTGGCTCGATATGCCGGCCGAGCCTCTGAACGGCGACCTCGATATGCCCAAGGCCCAGGGTCCGTCATTCGGGGCATCGGAGCGCTACGCCGTCTATCCCGGGGACGAGGCCAGCAGCATCCTGCACATGCCGACCGGCCAAAGCGGGCACCCCCTGTCCGATTTCTACGCTCGCGGTCACGACGACTGGGTCAGGGGCAGGGCCAATCCGTTCCTGCCCGGTGCGCCCGTGCATTCCCTGACGCTGGTGCCCGACAAGCGGTAAACTGGTCGGCCACGGGCAAAGGAAAGCGCCAATGGCTGACAAGAAATTCACGGGTACGAGTTCCTATATCGCGACCGACGACCTGAGCATGGCCGTCAACGCGGCGGTGACGCTCGAGCGGCCGATCCTCGTCAAGGGCGAGCCGGGAACGGGCAAGACGCAGCTCGCCGTCGAAGTCGCGAATTCGCTCGGCAAGCCGCTGCACGAGTGGCACATCAAGTCGACGACCAAGGCGCAACAGGGCCTGTACGAATACGACGCCGTCGCGCGTCTGCGCGATTCCCAGCTCGGCGACGATCGCGTGCACGACATCGCCAACTACATCGTGCGCGGCAAGATCTGGGAAGCATTCGAATCGGACGAGCAACCCGTGCTGCTCATCGACGAGATCGACAAGGCCGACATCGAATTCCCGAACGACCTGCTGCGCGAACTCGATCGCATGGAGTTCTACGTTTACGAGACGAAGCAACTCATCGAAGCGAAGCACCGGCCGATCATCGTCATTACGAGTAACAACGAGAAGGAACTGCCCGACGCGTTCCTCCGGCGCTGCTTTTTCCACTACATCAGGTTTCCGGACAAGGAGACGATGGCCGACATCGTCGACGTGCATTTCCCGAACCTGAAGAAGGACCTGCTCGCCGAAGCGCTGAACGCTTTTTACCAGGTCCGCGACGTCCGCGGCCTCAAGAAGAAACCCTCGACATCGGAGCTGCTGGACTGGATCAAGCTGTTACTCGCCGAGGATATTCCTCCGGAAGCACTGCGCGCCGACAACAAACGTAGCGCGATCCCGCCGTTGTACGGTGCGCTGCTGAAGAACGAGCAGGACGTGCACCTGTTCGAGCAGCTCGTCTTCCTCGACCGGCGCAACAACCCGCAGTAAGTCCATGTTGCTGTCGTTCTTTTACATGCTTCGCGAGGGCGGGATGAAGACGTCTATCACGGAGTGGCTGGCGCTGCTCGAAGCGATGCGGCGCGGGCTTGCGGGGCAGAGCGTCGATGACTTTTATTATCTCGCCCGGACGACGCTCGTGAAGGATGAATCGGAACTCGATCGCTTCGACCGCATCTTCGGGGCCTACTTCGAGGGGGTCGAGGATTCTTTGAGTGACCTGTTCCAGGACATCCCCGAGGAATGGCTGCGCCACCAGGCCGAGCTGCTGCTGACCGAGGAGGAGCGGGCGCAGGTCGAGGCGATGGGCGGGTTCGAGGAACTGATGCGCGCACTCAAGGAGCGTCTCGACGAGCAGGTGGATCGCCATGAGGGCGGCAGCAAGTGGATCGGCACGGCCGGGACTTCGCCGTTCGGCGCCTATGGCTACAATCCGGAGGGGGTACGTATCGGCCAGCACGGGTCGCGCAACCGCAGCGCGGTCAAGGTCTGGGACAAGCGCGAATACCGTAATCTCGACGACTCGCTCGAACTCGGCACGCGCAACATCAAGGTTGCGCTGCGGCGTTTGCGCAAGTTCGCGCGCGAAGGCGCGGCCGACCAGCTCGACCTCGACGACACGATCGACAAGACGGCGCGCAATGCCGGCCTGCTCGACATTCGTATGGTCCCCGAGCGCCACAACGCGATCAAGGTGCTGCTGTGCCTCGATATCGGCGGCTCGATGGACGATCACGTGCGCGTCTGCGAGGAGATGTTCTCGGCGGCGCGCAGCGAATTCAAACACCTCGAATATTTCTATTTCCACAATTTTATTTACGAGGCGCTGTGGAAGGACAACCGGCGACGCCAGTCGGAGAAGACACCGACGCTCGATATTGCGCACAAGTATGGCTCGGACTACAAGCTGATCTTTGTCGGAGACGCGACGATGAGTCCTTACGAAATCGTCTACGCGGGCGGCAGCGTCGAGCACTGGAACGAAGAGCCGGGTGCCGTCTGGATGAAGCGTTTGCTGAATACCTACCCGAAAGCCGTGTGGCTGAATCCCGAACCCCGCGAACGCTGGGACTACACGCCCTCGACAAAGCTGATCCGAGAACTCATGGACGATCGCATGTACCCGCTGACGATCGCCGGCCTCGACGACGCGATACGCGAACTGCACTGACGGTTCGCTCGCGTCGGGCCCGGCCAGATAATTCGATATAAAAATACTTGACACGAGCGCGGTCAGGAACATACTGCGTTGCCGCCGTGCATGCGGCGACGTGTTACCGGCCAGTCGAATCGATCGCAAGGACAATGACATGACAGATCTCGAAGCCAACCCGGCCATCCAAATCAGTGAACTGCTCGGGGAAGATCGGCAACCGGGCGAACTCGAGGCCTTCCTCGACGAACTGCCGACTGCCGAAGTCTTGCACGCGATATTCCTGCTCAGTCCGGACGATCAGCGTCGACTGCTGAATTCGCTGGCTCCCGAACGGGCCGCCGAGCTGGTCGAAGACTTGCCGGACAGCCATACGGCCGACCTGATCGAAGAGATGCCGGCCGAGAACGCCGCGTCGATCGTCGAGGAAATGGCGAGCGACCACCGCGCCGACGTGCTTGCAGAACTCGATTCCGAGGACGCCGAAGCGATCATTGCCGAGCTCGATGAAGACGAGGCACACGAAGTTCGCGAGCTGATCGCTTACCCGCCGGACCAGGCGGGCGGTCTGATGATGACCGAGTTCGCGTCCTATCCAATGTCGAAGACGGTACGCGAGGTCGTCGATGACCTGACTCGCGACACGACCGACTACGAGTTCCTGACGGTTCACTACGTCTATGTCGTCGTCAAATCGAGGAGGCTCAAAGGGGTCATTCGGATCAGGGACCTAGTGTTCGCGGACCCTTCCTTACGTATCGGTGACGTCGCGACGCCGGCTCTGACGGTGGGTGTCGATGCCCATCTCGACGAACTCGAGGAGTTCTTCGATGCGCATGACATCGCGGCGGTCCCGGTCGTCGACGACCGCGGTTTCCTGCTCGGCATCGTGCGGCGCAGGGCCGTCCTCGAGGCACTCGCGGAACGGTCGGAAGCCGATCACCTGAAGTCGGCGGGTATCATCGGCGGCGACGAGCTCCGCAGCATGCCGGTCATGGTCCGCTCACGCCGCCGACTGGCCTGGCTCAGCATCAATATCGGTCTGAACATCATTGCGGCCAGTGTCATCGCGATGTACGAGGACACGTTGACCGCCGTGATCGCGCTGGCCGTGTTCCTGCCTATCGTTTCCGACATGAGCGGCTGCTCGGGCAACCAGGCCGTTGCGGTCAGCATGCGCGAGTTGACACTCGGCGCCGCCATGCCGCGCGACGTGTTCCGTGTCTGGCGCAAGGAGGCCGTCGTCGGGTTGATCAACGGACTGGCGCTGGGCGCGCTGCTCGGGATTGCCGCGTGGGCCTGGAAGGGAAATTCCGTGCTCGGACTGGTCGTCGGTGCGGCGCTGGCGCTGAACACAATCGTCGCGGTCTCGATCGGCGGCACCGTGCCGCTCGTGCTGCGGCGGCTGAACCTGGACCCGGCCGTGGCATCCGGCCCGCTGCTGACCACGGTCACCGATATGTGCGGGTTCTTCCTGTTGCTCAGCCTGGCCAGCGTCGTGCTGCCCGCACTCGCCATTTGACGATTGCGGCAGCGCTAATGACACCGCGACCGGGAATCAATCAGGCGGGAAACTAAGCGCCGCACAGCAAGCCATTCCCACCTGAACTGTTCCCGGTGGTAGCGGCGTAATGACCGAACTCAAACAGCGGTGCCGGCCCGTCCGACGGATCGATTACTGTGCGGCGAACGCCTGCAGGTCGGCAAGCACTTCCTTCGAATGCTCGGCAGGCTTGACCTTCTCGTAGTGCTTCGCAATCGTCCCGTCGGGATCGATGATGAAGGTCTGTCGCTTCGCGACGGTCATGCCGAACATGCGCGTCTTGACGCCGTAAGCGGACGCGACGGTGCCGTCCACGTCGGCGAGCAGCGGAAAGGGCAGGCCGTGGTTTTCAGCGAAAGCCTTGTGCGATTCGACGTCATCCAGGCTCACGCCGAGGATCTGGGCATTGAGATCCCGGTAGGCGAAAATGTTGTCGCGGAACTCGCAGGCCTCGGTCGTGCATCCCGGTGTCTCGTCTTTGGGGTAGAAATACAGCACGACCCACTGGTCCCGATAATCCTCCAGCGAATGCAACTGGCCGTTCTGGTCCGGAAGCTCGAATTCGGGCGCGGGCTGCCCTGCAGCCGGTTGCTCGTTGGCCCGACCCGGCAACGCAAAACCGAGAATTGCGGCAACGCAGAGAGTGCTGATTCCGAGTGTAATGGATTGATTCATGATTCCGGTCCGTTTGACGGATGCGCATTATAATACGATGTTGGCACGGGCGGTGTAACTCTTTGTAATTGATGATAAACGGCCAAGTGGATTCACTCAAAACAGCACTCGTGCTGCCCGGCGGCGGCGCGCGCGGCGCCTTTCAGGTCGGGGTATTGAAGGCGATTGCGGAGCTATTGCCGCGTGGCGCGAGCAACCCGTTCCCCGTCGTCAGCGGGACATCGGCCGGCGCCGTGAATTCCGTCGTACTTGCATCGCGAGCGCAAAGCCTGCGCTCGTCGGTGGCCGAACTCGAACGCGTCTGGGGCCATTTTCGCTGTCACCATGTTTACAAGACGGACCACTGGACCATGCTCAAGAGCAGCCTGCACTGGATGGTGGCGCTCACGCTCGGCGGCCTCGGCGTGGGCATGCCCAGGTCGCTCCTCGACAATTCGCCATTGCGCAACCTGCTGAGCCGCAACGTTCATTTTCCCCGCATCCGCGACGCCATTGACGCCGGTTGCCTCGACGCCGTTGCCGTCACGGCCGCCGGGTATGCGTCGGCACGTTCGACGACATTTTTCGAAGCACACCCCGACGTGGCCGGGTGGGAGCGGACGCGGCGGCTTGCCGTCAACACCGAACTCAATCTCGACCACCTGATGGCGAGCATCGCAGTGCCATACGTGTTTCCGCCGACACGCATCGGCAACGAGTACTTCGGCGACGGCGCCATGCGCCAGGCCACACCGTTGAGTCCGGCGGTCCACCTCGGCGCCGACCGCATTCTCGTCATCGGTATCCGCGACGAAACGGGTGGCCGCGAAGCCGGGCCGGCCGACCAGCCGCCGAGCTTCGCGCAGATTGCGGGCTACATGCTCGACACGCTGTTCATGGACGGGCTGTACTCCGACCTCGAACGCATCACGCGCATCAACGAGCTGCTGGACGCTGTCCCCGACGAAACGATCAGTGTCGGGGATACCGAGATGCGACCCATCGACACGATGCTCATCGTACCGAGCGAGGACCTGGTCGAAATCGCGGAACGTCACCGGGCGGAGCTGCCGTTCGCGATTCGCGCCTTGCTGCGAAGTGTAGGCGGCAGGAATTCCGGCGAAAGCAAGCTGCTCAGCTTCCTGTTGTTCGAGCGGGCATACACGCGCGAGCTGATCGCGCTCGGCTACCGGGATGCGATGCAGGTGAAGGACCAGCTGCACGATTTCATCACGGGTGCCGAGGTTCCGCGGCTGTTTGCGCCGCACTGGATCAAGCGGGACCTGAGCGCCCTCAGTCCTGATTGAGACGATGCTCGGGGAGTGCGTTGTGTCGGGTCAGCACGGCGTCGTGTAGCTCGCGCAGTCGTGCCGCGACTTTTTCGACCATGTAGACGGAGCGGTGTTGTCCCCCGGTGCAGCCGATTGCCACGGTCAGGTAGCCGCGGTTGGCCTGCCCATAGTGCGGAACCCATTTTGCGAGAAAGCCGCAGATGTCCTCGAACATGATCGCAAAAGGTTCCTGCCTGTCGAGAAATTCGCGCACTTCGTCATCGAGCCCTGTGAGGCCGCGCAGTTTCAGCGTCCAGTAGGGGTTGGGCAGACTGCGCAGGTCGAACACGAAGTCGGCGTCGGCCGGGATGCCGTACTTGAAGCCGAATGACTCGATCAGTACGGACAGGGATTGTCGCTCCCGCCGGTCGATGCGCGAGCGTATCGTGTCGGCGAGTTCATAGATGCTCGTTTCGGATGTGTCGATGACGAGATCGGCAGATAGTTCGACTTCGGCGAGAATCGCGCGCTCCGACTCGATGGCCGCGCGCAGCTGCCCACCCTGCTCGGCCAGCGGGTGGCGCCGGCGCGTTTCGCCGAAGCGTTGCAGCAGAATTTCGTCGCTCGCGTGCAGGAAGACGATGTCCGTACGGACGCCCTGATCCCTCAGCCTGTGTAACAGATCCGGTAGTGCATCGAGGTTCTCTGTCCGGTTGCGGGCGTCGATGCCGACGGCCAACCCTCGCGCCGGGCCGCCGCCGCTGCGGCGGACCTCTTCGACCGCACTGGCGAGCAGGCCCGCGGGGAGGTTGTCGATGCAGTAGTAGCCGAGGTCTTCGAGAACGCGCAGCGCGACCGACTTGCCGGAACCGGAAAGCCCGCTGACGATGATCAGGCGCAATTCACCTGGCATGTCATCTCCGCGCCGTTGATCAGCGCGTCGTAGAGGTCCTTGCTGCTGGTCATCTCTCGCAGTCGAGCGCGCAGTCCCTCGTCTGCTAGCAATTCAGTGACCTGCCGAATGTCGGCGCGATGACTGTCCTCGACTTCCGCGGGTACGATCATGCCGAACACGAGGTCGACGGGATCGCCGTCGGCTGCGTCGAAGTCGATCGGCTCGGACAGCTTGATCATGACTCCGATGCTCTGGTCAATGCCATCGATACGGCAGTGC
>JBFJQO010000069.1:0-9645 GCA_041616535.1 Woeseiaceae bacterium
ACAGTGCATCGCGCACCGGGCGCAGGATGAAATACGCCGTCATGAGCAGGAACACGAACGCGAACGACAGGATGGTCGCCCGCAGCTCGTTCGGTTCGATTTTCGTGGCGGCTGTTATCGCACGCCCGAAAGCGCTGTCACGCCGGGGTTCGGCCATGGGTAATTCCGTGCAACACGCGAAGCAAGAAGCCTACCACCTGGCGCCGTCGTGCGTGAAACGCTACTCGTGCCGCAGCGCGTCGATCGGGTCGAGTGCCGCCGCGCGCTTGGCCGGCCAGATGCCGAAGACAATACCGACCGCCGCGCTGAAACCGAAGGCCGTTAGCGCCGAACTCATCGTGACGACTGTCTGCCATCCGGCGTAGCGCGCCAGCAGTGCCGACGCCGTCGCGCCGAGCAGGAGCCCGAGCAATCCGCCGAGCAGGCACAGGATCGTCGACTCGACGAGAAACTGCAGCAGGATGTTGCCGCGCGTCGCACCGAGCGCCTTGCGCACGCCGATCTCGCGCGTCCTTTCGGTGACCGTCACGAGCATGATGTTCATGATGCCGATGCCGCCCACGACGAGGCTGACGCCCGCGATGCCAGCTAGAAGGTAGGTGAACACCTCCGTTGCCTCCTGGCGGGACTGCGCGAACTGCGTGCGGTCCATGATGGCGAAATCGTTGTCCTTGCCGGGCAGGATGCCGTGTTCCCGGCGCAGGACACGCTCGATCTCGAGCATCGCCATCTCCATCGACGAGCCCGGCGCAACCTTGGCGCCGATCGACTCGACGAAGTCATTACCCGTCACGCGGAACTGTGTCGTCGCGAGCGGAATCCAGACGAAGTCGTCGGGATTGCGCCAGCCCTGCCCGCCTTTCGACGCCATGACGCCGACGACCTCGAACGTCAGACCCCTGATCTGCACCTTGCGCCCGACCATCGTCGCCCGCTCGGCGTCGAGCATCTCGGGAACGTTCGCCCCGAGTACCGCCACGAGCTTGCGCGCCGCGTTGTCGGCTTCCGAGAACATGCGCCCGTGCTCGATCTCGAAATTGTGCACGCGCGTATAGTTGGGCGTCGTGCCGAGCACGCGGACATTGATGTTGCGGTTGCCGTATTTCACCTGGAAGCGCTCCGTGATCTCCGGCACGACCTCGCGGATATGCTGCATGCCCACCGAGAGCGCCCGTGCGTCGTCGGTCGTCAGCGTCTGCTGGTTGCGCGCGACGCCGCGACTGAACCACGCCGACGATTCGATCTCCAGAATGTCCCCGCCGAACGCCGCCAGCTGCTCGTCGATCTGTCGCTGTGCGCCGGTGCCGAGCGCCACCATCGTGATAACGGCGCCGACGCCGATGATGATGCCGAGCATGGTCAGGAGCGCCCGAAACAGGTTGCTGCGGATCGACGACAGCGAAATGCGAATGGTTTCCCCGATCAGCATGGTCTACCCGATCCCGGGAACGCCCCTGAAACGCCGGTTGATGAAATTCTGCAGGTCCTGCTGCGTTTCGAGCAGATGCGAACTCGGCAGGACCAGCACGCGATCGTCCTGATCGAGCCCGTTGACGATTTCGACGTTGTCGAGGTCGGTGACGCCCGTGCGGACCTTGCGGATCTCGCGCTCCGGGTTATCCAGCACGACCCAGAACTCGCCGCCGAAGCGGTAGTCACTTTGCGGACGGCCGCTACTCGGCCGGCCACCAGCCGGGCGACCACCCCCCGGGCGGCCGCCGGCCCGCGGCGCTTCCGGTTGTTGCGCGGTAGCCGTCGTGGCGGATTCGCCGCCGGCCAGCGCCTGCTTGATATCGTCCACGGACCGCCCGAGGATCGTTGCAGTCGACTCGAGATCGCGTCGCGTCCGCAACGCCATGACCGGAATCGTCATGGCATCGTCGGCACGCGCAACGGACATTTCGACCTCGGCGTTCATGCCCGGCATCAGGAGCCCGTCCGGGTTTTGTATCGATACGAGCACGGCGAACATCGTCACGTTCTGTTCAATGACGGCCTGCGGCTCGACTTTCACGACCTCGCCGGGGAACGGCTGGTTGGGGTACGCGGCCACCGAGATCCTGGCCGGCATGCCCGGGCGCAACTTGCCGATGTCGGTTTCATCGACGAGCGAGCGGATCTGCACTGCGCTCAGATCCGCCATTTGCAGCAGCAGCGTACCGCCGGCGAAATCCTGGGTCGGCGAGGAGATAACCTGCCCGACCTCGACCGGCTTGGCGAGGATCGATCCGTCAATCGGCGCGCGAATATCCGTGTCGTCCACGGCGATGCGGGCATTCTCGACGGTAACTTCGGCCGTGACGACCTGCGCCTCCGCATTGGCCAGGTCGAGCGTCGCCTGCTCCAGGTCCGCTTGGGTGAGTGTACCTTTTGCGACGAGCGACTCGACGCGCTTTTTCTGCGTTGCGGCGATCTCCCGGCGGGAAATCGCGGCCCTGAGTTCGGCTTGTGCCTGCGCCAGGCGGTTGCGCACGATCCGCGGGTCGATCCTGACCATGAGGCTGCCTTCTTCGATCGTATCTCCGATTTCGACGAATACGTCGAGCACCTCGCCCGACGCCTTGGATTTAACCTCGACCGTCGCGATCGGCTCGACGATGCCCGCCGACGTGACGGCGACCTCGATACTGCGTCGCTCCACACCGGCGGTGTCATAGACGGGACCGCCCTCGTCCTCCTCCGCACAGGCGCCGAGAACGAGGCTGGCTATTACAAGAAGACATCGCTTCATAGGTGACTACTCACAACTGCTGTCGTTGACGATATCGCCGTCGCTGAGGCGAACGATGCGGTCGGCGTGATCGGCGATATGCTGTTCGTGGGTGACGACGATCAGCGTGTTTCCGGCCGCGTGCAGCGCATCGAACAGGCGCATGATCTCGTTACCCGTCCCCGAATCGAGATTCCCGGTGGGTTCGTCGGCAAGCAGTATGCTCGGCGAGGTAACGAGCGCACGCGCGACAGCCACCCGCTGGCGCTGCCCTCCCGACATTTCCGACGGCCGGTGGCCCATGCGATCGCCGAGACCGACTGTTTCGAGCGCGGCGCTTGCCAGCTCGTGGCGCTCTTTTCGCCGCTTGCCGGCATAGATTAACGGCACCTCGACGTTGGCGAGTGCCGTCATGCGCGGCAACAGATTGAACGTCTGGAAGACGAACCCGATTTCCCGATTCCGGATGCGGGCGAGCTGCCGGTCATCCATCTTCGACACGCGTTCGCCGCTGAGCCAGTATTCGCCGGCCGTCGGCCGGTCCAGGCAACCGAGGATGTTCATCAGGGTCGACTTGCCCGAACCGGATTGCCCCATGATGGCGAGATAATCGTTCGCATGCACGTCGAGATCGACGCAGCGCAATGCATCTATATGACTGTTGCCCATGACGTAGCGGCGCTGCAGCTGCTCGACGTGAATGACGGGGGCGTTTGGCTGGGCCACGTTCTGTCCGCTCTGGGAAAGCCCGCATTAGATCATGTTTGATCGTAGCTTTCCCGCCACGAAAGCAACCCGTTACGACGTGTTACATCGCTTTTTCGAGCAGGTCCTCCCCGCGGATCGGGGCGATGCCGCGGCAGCGCGCCTTGGCGCGATACATCGCGCGGTCGGCTTCGCGCAGCAGGCCCGTCAACGTGTTGGCGTTTTCGGGATAGAGCGCAAGGCCGATACTTGCTGCGCAGCGGATCTCTTGCCGGCCGATGTTATAGGGCTCCTCGAGCGCCCTCGTCAGGCGCTTGGCAAGCCTTTCCACGACCTCGGAATCGACGTCGGGGACGAGGGCCACGAATTCGTCACCGCCCGGACGGCCGATGATGTCGTGAGAGCGCAGGCTCTTCCTGAGCCTTTCGGCGGCGATCTTGAGGAGCTGGTCCCCGATCTCGTGGCCGAAGTGGTCGTTGACACCCTTGAACTCGTTCAGGTCGATGAATAGCAGCGCTCCCGTCGCATCGTCGGCGCTTTCACTCAGTCGCCTGGACGCGTCGCGCTCGAAGCCGCGGCGATTGAGGACGCCGGTCAGCGCATCCGACGTCGCGATCGAATCCATCTGCTTTTCCTTGTCCTTGCGATCCGTGATGTCGACGAACGTCGCCGCGTAGTCGTCGCCGACCGGCTCACAGATGACTCGCAGCCAGCGCGTGGCCCTATCGACCTGCTGGCGGACCTCGAAGTCGAGACTCCGGCCCCTTTCCACGGCACCGTTGAACCGCTCGATCGTGTCCTCGACGTCGCCTTCATCCATGCCGCTGACGGCATGGCGAATGACCTGCGTTGCGGAGCAGTCGACGAGGTGCTCGGCGTCAGTGGCCAGGAAGCGCGAAGCCGCGGCGTTGGCAAATATACTGCGCAGCGACTTCCTGCCGTCTTGGTCTTTCGCCCAGCTGAAGCGCACGATGCCGTTGACCGAATGATCGATCAGCGTACGCAACAACTTCTCGTTCTTGCGGATTTCGCACTGCGCCCGCTCGACATCGCTGACGTCGCGGAACATCAGGACCTGGCCGCCGCGTGCGGAGGTGCGGTGCGTGTCGATCTCCGAGACCTGCACGTGCAGGAAGCGTCCGGTGCTCGTCAGCATCTTCTGCGGCTCGCCGGTCTCCAGCGCTTCGCGGACCTCGTGAGCGCCCGTACCGAACAGGCTGTCGAGCGGCGTCCGCAGCGCCTGCGCCTCGCTGACGGAGAGCATGCTCTCGGCCGTGTGGTTCAGCCCGATGATGCGCCGCTGATCGTCGATCACGACGACCGGGTCCTGCATGTTCTGGAACACGGTCTCGTAGGCGAGCGGCGTGAATTCGATAATCTGCTCGCCGACGATGAGCCAGGCATAGATCGGCAGCATTGCGGCGAAGACGAGCGGCACATAGGAGATCGTGTCGGGACCGACACCGACATCGTAGGCGGCCGTCGCCGTAATCGGGGCGATACACGCGGCCACCATCAGGAACAGCCCGCGACGGTGCGCCGGCGCGACGGCCGAACTGTGCGCCAGCAGTGTAAAAATTGCGACGCCGATGACGATATAGCTGTACGGCAGGTGGGCGAACAGGAACCACGGCCCCCATTTCACCGGTTGTGTCAGGAACGCGCCGGCCTCGTTGACGAAAGGGCCGTACCACATCAGCTCGTGGAACTGATTGGTGGCGGCCAGCGTCACCGAGATGCACGGTATGACCATGAGCAAGGCCAGGCGGCTGCCCGGCGTCTCATTGCCGGTGTACTCACGAAAGCAGACGTAAGCGACGATCGGTACGAGCGCCGTCCCGACAAAGTGGCCCGTGCGACCGACCGAGAATATCGTGAACGTGCTCGATAACAGTTCGATGGCGCCGCCCAGGACCCACAGGCTGATGACGAAAAACAGCACGCCGATCGGCACACTGCCCACCTCGCGTTTCGACATGACGAGGCGCAGGCCGAGCAGCAAATAGCACGCGGCGCTGAATATCAGCAGTAAGGCCAGTGCAACGTGCAGGTTCATGCGGCTCCGCGTAGATTTAACGAAATCCCGGGGAGAATAGTACGCGGCTCGACCGCGCGATTCCGGGACCTGTTTCTCAGCTTTGCGCGACAGATGTCGCCATTATTGGTCTCTAATTTGCACGTAGGCAGCAACCCGCCGGCAAGGATGCTCGTAACTAGCTGATTTTATTTATAAACTGATCGCGCCCGAGCTGGTCGAGGGCGGCGAGAAACTGTGACGCATCGCCCTCCAGATCGTGTGACTTCTGTCGATAGGGATCGTTCGCCGGGCGCGCCCGGAGCCGCCAGCAGAGCACCGTAATCGTCGTCGCGAGCCGGGCACGGACGAGGTCGAACAGCAGCGCCCGTTCCGCCGCAACGAGCGGCATGATGTCGTCGTAGCCTGCGACGAACGGGCCGATCAGTGCCAGTGGATTCGCACCGAACGAGCGCAGGTACGACGCCGCGATCGCGACGTCGAAACAGCCCGGCGCCATGACGATATCGCTGAAATCGATGAACCCGAAACCACGATCGCTGAACAGGACGTTCTCGGGGTTGGCATCGCCGTGGATGACCTGGTGGCGCAATCCCGGTATTGCCGGAACGACACGGATCTCGTAATCGTCGATGGCCGCGATGACGGCCCGGCGGACCGCCGGCTCGTCGATGGTATCCGTCAGCGGGCGAAGCGCGGCTACGCGCTGCAGGTCCCAGGCCAGCACGGGATTCTCGCCCGCGTGCGCATAGCCCTGAAGGGCCATGTCGAGTTCGGCAAGCGCCGCGCCGAAACGGCGCGCGAGCCGTTGGTCCACGTCCAGGGTTTCGAGCTGCTCACCATCGACCCACGTCACGACGCGCAGCGAGAAAACGCCGTGGTCCGTCGCAATCCGGGCCGTCGCGCCGCCATCGAGCGCATGGACGATTCGTGGCACGGCCAGCCCGTTTCTGCGTTCGAGGTGCTCGAGCGCTCCCACGAGGAAATCGGTTGCGCTGGCGGATTCGAACGCGCTGATGACCTTGACCACGACACGGCCGCCGTCGGCCGTCTGCAGCGCGAAATTCTGGTCGCGTTCGCTGACGAGCGGCGTGTAGCGGCCCTCGAGCCCGAAGTGTGCCCGCACCGCCGTCGCTACGGTCTTCGCCGGCAGATCGGGCGGGTCCTGCGCGAGCGCGGCGAGGATCGTCTGGGGTTCGGTCATTGGGCTGAAATCACCAAAAGTGTCGATTGGGTCCGGGCCTGTTCAACATAATTGCCGGACAATCACAGGAGCTATGGACCAACTGCATAAACTCGTCCGATCTGTGGCGCCGGATACCGACGTCCAGTTCCGCGCGCATGCTTACGGGCACAGCGGCGTGCGCGCATTCCTGCGCGATGTCCTTGCAATCGCCAATGCATCGATCGAGGGCAACCGCTACATCGTGATCGGCGTCGACTTCGACAACAAAGGCCGTAAGCGCTTGCACAGTATCGACCCGAAAGACTTCTCGGGCAAACCGTCGTACCAGTCACTCGCCAACGAATTTATCGAACCGGCGATCCGGATTCGCTACAAGCCCGTGTCGTTCGACGGCAAGCGCGTCGGCGTCTTCGAGATCGGCGACTGCCAGGACAGGCCCTACATGATGCGCGTCGATTTCGACGAGCGCCTGCGCCGCGGCGACGCCTACAAACGCGTCAATGACGTGGCCGTGAAGATGGGCCGCCGCCAGCTCATGCAGTTGTTCGAGCGCAAATTCCGCGACTCCGTGTCATCGGGCGACATCGAAGTCGGATTCCCCGGCGAAATCATCCACAAGGAATTCACGCTGCTCACCTGTGACCTGACGGAGTTGCCGTCTGCCCTTGCGTCGCAGAAACTCGAGGAGATGCTGCATATCAGCAACAATACGCGTCGGTCGGGCTCGACGACGATGGTCGCGCGGCTCACGCACGCGCGCCTCTACGGCGCCGAGGCACCCTACGAATACCGCTCGCCCGAGGAGATCATGATCGAGCTCAATGAGATCCGGTCGAAGTATCGGTTGCAGGACGCGCACTTCCTGTTCCACGAGCGCGCCCAGCCGCTACAACTCGTCGTGTACAACCAGGGGCAGGAACCGATTGTCGATGCATCGTTGTCGCTGGCACTGCCGAATCACAACGCGTTCTACATCGCGGATGCGCCCCCCAGGCGCCTGGTCAACGGGCGCTACGTCGACCGCACGCCCGACGAAATCGCGGCTTATCCGGCCGTGACGCTGAAAGATGATTCGGTCCAGGTCATTACGAAGATCGGTGACATTGCGCCCGGCGAGCCCGTCGAGGTTTTCGCGGCGCCGCCACTCATTTGTGTCGGCAGCGAAATACGGGGACGCCGGTTCGGCATTCGCTACGCGCTGAACGGCCAGAACCTGCGAGCGGCCGCGAAAGGAAAACTCAAGCTGAAATTTTCGTAAGCGCAGGGAATCGCCTGCAAGCCGCCTCCTTCAGTCAGGCCGTCCACTTCTCCACCTGCGGCGCCGTGTAGAGCTCGAACTGCTGGACGAGGCCGGTCGGGCTCGCATCGACGAGCAGCATGTCGCGGTTCTCGCGGCGCAGGAAGCCCTCGGCGCTGGCGTGGTCGAACCAGGCCAGCAACTGATCGAAGTAGCCCTCGACGTTGAGGAGCCCGCAGGGCTTGTCATGGAACCTGAGCTGGCCCCAGGTGATGACTTCGACGAGTTCCTCGAGCGTGCCGTAGCCGCCCGGCATCGCGATGAAGCCATCCGACAGCGCCGCCATCATCGTCTTGCGCGCGTGCATCGAAGCCACGACGTGCAGCTCGGTCAGTCCCTCGTGCGCGATTTCCTTGTCCATCAGCATCTGCGGGATGACGCCGTGCACCTGGCCGCCGCGTTCGAGCACGGCATTCGCGAGCACGCCCATGATGCCCTTGTCGGCCCCGCCGTAGACGAGCTGGATCTCATGGCGCACGAGGACGCCCGCGAGTTCCTTCGCGGCATCCGCATATGCAGGACCGCGGCCCGGATTCGATCCGCAATAGACACAGATACGGCGCATGGCTCAGGCGCTCAGTGCCGGCGATTTGATGCGATGCACGATCTCGGCAATGTCGGGACGGTGCTTCTCGAGTTCCTCGGGCGTCAGCGCATCGAGTTCGTGCGGGAACACGAGCCACTCGGCCGTCTCCCTGAGAAAGTAATCGGGCGTGAGATCGGTTTCGTTACGGGTGGGCTTGAACCATGGCACGGCTACGCGGATGTCTTCGGGCGTGTTGTCGCGGGCGCGACGTCGCAGCTCGTCGATGACGGCCTTGATCGTATTGCCCGTGTCGAAGACGTCGTCGACGATCAGGACGCGATCGTCGTGACAGATCTTTTTGATGATGTAGTTGAGTCCGTGCACGGCCACGTGACCGCGTTGGTCGACGCCGGTGTAGGACGACGTGCGGATCGCGATGTGATCGGACTCGATGCCGCAGTACGCCAGCGTTTCCTGGAGCGCCATGCCGACCGGCGTGCCGCCGCGCCAGATGGCGATGATCATCGTCGGCTCGAAACCGCTTTCGAGTATCCGGATGCCGAGTTCGATCGAGTCTTCGAGAAGGTCTTGCGCGGAAAGTACGGTCTTGTCCATTTTTTTTCGGCTAGAAGCGCGGGCTTATGACTATTTGTTTTTGGCCGGCCTTATAATAGCGAACTCAGTCCATCTCAGCACCCGCCGGGTATGCCCATAGTGAACGAGCGATTCATCGCGGCGGACGATCTCCTTCGGGATTCGTTCCAGCTCGCCGCCCACATCTACGAGGCGGGATTCGAGCCCGATTTCCTGGTCGGGCTATGGCGCGGCGGCAGCGCCGTCGGTATCGCGGTCCAGGAGGGCCTCGACTACTTCGGCGTCAAAACCGATCACATCGCGATCCGCACGTCGTACACGGGCGCGCGCAATTACTCGCAGATGATCTCGCGCGGCGACGCGATCCGCGTGCACGGCCTGCAGTACCTGCTCGAAAATCTCTGCTCGCATCACTCGATGCTGATCGTCGACGACGTCTACAGCACGGGCTCGAGCGTCAATGCCGTCATTAACCAGCTCGCGCGCAAGACCCGGCGCAACCTGCCACACGACATCCGTATCGCGACCGTCTGGTACAGGCCGGGCGACAAGACGCTGCGCACGCCCGAATACTACGTTCACGAGACGAAGG
>JBFJQO010000070.1:0-9626 GCA_041616535.1 Woeseiaceae bacterium
CTTGGCATAGCAGCGCAGCAAGGCGACTTCCCGCCAGCCGAGACCGGCGCTGACGACCAGGCGGTTCAGCCCGTCGTTCTCGGCCAGGCCGTCGTGAACCGCCATGAAGCACTCCTCGAAGCGCTCCGACACCGCCTCGGCGTCGACCGACTCGCCGCTCTCATGGCGCAGGTGGAAATCCTGGATCCAGAACGTATCGCCGTTCTGCAGTATTGCTTCGTACGGATGCTCGGTGAAGACGGCGCAGCCCATCTCCTCGAGAATCGGCAATGCGTCCGACAGCCCGATCGGTTCGTGCAGGCTGTACACGAGGAAGCGCATCTTGCCGTCTTCGAGGTCGTCCGCCGGGTACAGATCGACGCTGAGGTGGACATCGTCGCGCAGCATGGCATCGATCGTGCGAATGTCGCCTCGGGCCTCATTTGGCGAGGTTTCCGCCTGGTATCCAGCCGGGAATATCCGCCCGTAGGCCTTGAAGAGGCGCTCACCCTCGTCATTGCCGTATGCCTCGAGCAATGCGGCATGCAGCCGGTCCGACCAGGTAATGACCAGCTCAGCCAGCTGTTCCTCGATTTTCTGAATGCTGATCCGTGGACGCCCGCCCTCAGGCGTACGGACGATGATGTGCACGCGCGCCAGCGCGGACTCGGAAATCTGCACGGACGAGTCGACCGAGACGCCGCCGAAGGCATCCTTGAGCAGGGCCTCGATCCTGCGCCGGATCGCCGTCATGTATTTTTCGCGCGGCACGAAGACGAGACAGGAGAAGAAGCGCCGGAACGTGTCCCGTCGCAGGAACAGCTTCACGCGCTGGCGATCCTGGAGATTGAGGATACCGAGCGTCGTGCGCGCGAGGTCCGCGACGCTGCTCTGGAACAGTTCCTCGCGAGGGTAGGTGTCGATGATGTGCAGCAGGGCCTTGCCGCGGTGCCCGCCTTCCCTGACCCGCGCTCGCTCGAAGACCTTGCGCACCTTGTGGCGCAGCAACGGGATGTTGCGCGGGATTTCGCTGTAGGCAACCGACGTCAGCAGGCCGATGAAACGGCGTTCGCCGACGGCTTTGCCGGCTTCGTCGTACACCTTGACGCCCACGTAATCGAGGAATGCCGGGCGGTGGACGGTCGAGCGGGAATTGGCTTTCGTCAGGATCAGCCAGTCCTTGGAACGTGTCAGGCGCTGCATCTCGGCGGTCAGTTCGATCGGCCGGTGCTCGGTGTTCTCGCGGCTGAGAAGTCCGAGGCCCGTGCCTTTGACGGCATCGAGGAACGTGCGGTCGCCGCGCTGGCGCAGCCGGTACTCGCGGTAGCCGAGGAACGTGAAGTGATCGTCGGCGAGCCAGTCGAGCAACGCCTGGCTCTCCGAGCGCAACAGAGGATCGACGCCCCTGGGTCCGTTAACCAGCAGCTCGCGCGTCTCGCGCATGCGCTGGCGCATCTTTTGCCAATCGCGCACGGCGACCCGAACGTCCGACAGGACCTTGGTGATTTCCTTGCGGAGCAGTTTGAGCTGTTGCTCGTCCACCTCGCGCGACATCGCGAACCGGATGAACGACTCCGAGATCGCCTCGTCGTCGTCATGGTCGACGATCGACTCGAGCTTACCCTTGTCGTCTCTGCGCACCGAGATGACCGGGTGCACCGTGATGTGCACCGAGAGTTCGTGCCGGTTGATCGCGGCCGCGACCGAGTCGACCAGGAACGGCATGTCGTCGTTGACCATTTCGACGAAGGTAAAGGCCGAGGAATAGCCGTGCTCTTCCTCGCTGGCATTGTAGATACGCAGCAGTGCCTGGCCGCGCCGCCGCACGGCGCCGAAGTCGAGATGATCCAACGCGATACGCGCCATGATCGCCTCGGACCGCCCTTCGAGGTCCTCATACGGGACGTTGGCGAAGTACTGTCGCAGAAACGCGCGGGTGTCTTTATTGTCGGTGAGCGCGCGCGAGGACGTACGCGCGTCGAGTATGGCGTCGATGATGCCTTGCCTGGCATCGCTGCTACGCCGGTTCTTTCTTGTTGCCACAGCGATTGTCCCGGTGGGTACAGTCGGCCCGAAAGGCCGGATTTTAGCCTACAATGCTTGGCCTGTTACACCGTTTGTGTCGCCAAGATGAAGAAAAGACAGCTCGAGAAATCCATCCACTCGGACCTTTCCCGTGACGACGATTATACGGGCTACCTGCGGCTCGATCGCCTGTTGTCGGCCCAGGTGCCGCTCAGCGACCCGCCGCACCATGACGAGATGCTGTTCATCATCCAGCACCAGGTAGCCGAGCTCTGGATCAAGCTCGTCATCCATGAGATCGGGGGCGCGATTCGCCACATGCGGGACGACAAGCTGCCGCAGGCGGTCAAGAACCTGGCGCGTGTGCGCCATATCCAGAGCCAGCTTTACAATCAGTGGAAGGTGCTCGATACGCTGACGCCCAGCGAGTACGCGGAGTTTCGGCATGTGTTCGGCAGGGCATCGGGCTTCCAGTCGGCGCAATACCGCATTCTCGAGTTTACGCTCGGGAACAAAAACCGCGGCATGATGAAGTATTACGCGCACCAGCCGGATTGGCACGCGCGGCTCGAGCAGGCGCTGAATTCACCAAGCCTCTATGACGAGTTCCTGATGTACCTGGCCCGCAATGGCCTGCCCGTACCGGCACATGTGCTCAATCGTGATTTCAGCAAGCTGCGTCCCGATGACGACGATGTCATCGCCGTGCTGCGTTCGATCTACGAGAGTCGTGGCGCGAACTGGTCCCGCTACGAAACTTGCGAAGCGCTGATGGACATCGCCAACAACTTCCAGTTCTGGCGTTTCCATCACATGAAGACCGTCGAACGCATCATCGGCCACAAACCGGGCACTGGCGGGTCGTCCGGCGTCGAGTTTCTCAAAAAAGCGCTCGAGATCGAGTTCTTCCCGGAGCTCCTCAAGGTCCGCACCGAGATCGGGACCTGAGGCGGGCCGGTTGTCAGGGCGTGCCGATCAGGCGCGCTCGCGCCAGCAGTTTCTCCATGATCGTATTGAGCTGATCCAGTTCTTCGGGCGTCAGTCCCTCGAGCAGGTCGCTCTCGAAGCCGAGCGCGAGTTCCGCGATTTCGTCGTGAAGCTGCTTGCCGTCCTCAGAGAGGTTCAGAATCGAGCGGCGCTTGTCGGCATCCGCGAACTCGCGATCGATACGCCCCTTCTTGATGAGTTTCGTCACGGCGCGGCTCACGGCCACTTTGTCCATCATCGTGCGCTCTGCCACCTCGACAGCTGATAAACCCGGGAATCGCCCGAGGATCGCGATGACCCGCCACTCGGGAATCGACACCTTGAAGCGCTTGTCGTAGGCACGTGCGACCGTCGTGCTGACCGTATTGGAAAGGACGGCGAGCCGGTACGGCATGAAGTCTTCGAGTTTCAGCGTTTTACTCATGGGTTCAATTTATCATGCGAGGTGCGGCAGGGCGAGATACTCGGTCGTTTGCATTTCGATCAGGCGACTCACTGTACGTTCGAACTCGAACGACAGCCGATTTCCGGCGTAAAGTTCGTAAACGCCGACCGCGGCGGACAGGATGAGCTTGACGCGGCGGTCGTAGAACTCGTCGACGAGTGAGATAAACCGTCGGGCCTGGTCCTCGCGCAGGTCGTCGAAGCGCGGCACGCCCGAGACGATGACCGACGGGTACCAGCGTGCGATTTCGATGTAGTCGTTTTGGCTTCGCGGGCCGTCGCACAGATCCTCGAAACGAAACCAGGCGACGCCTTTGGCGCAGCGATACGCACGCACATCCCGGCCGTTGATCTCGAGATCGACATCGTCGGCAATCTCGGCCGACGCGGATTCCTCGAAAAAATAGGCTAGACGTTCGGCGGCCGCGTCGTTGTCGGGTGACAAATAGGTGCCGGCTTTCTGCAACAGGCGCAGGCGATAGTCGACTCCGCCATCCAAGTTGACGACATCGTTGTGTGCTTCGAGCAGGTCGATTGCGGGCAGGAATCGCTGCCGTTGCAGCCCGTCCTTGTAAAGTTCGGCGGGCGGCGAATTCGACGTCGCAACCAGCGTGACGCCATGCCGAAACAGCCCGTTGAGCAGCCTGCCGAGGATCATTGCATCGCCGATATCGCTGACGAAGAACTCGTCGAAACAGAGAACGTGTGTGTCGCGCGCGATGTCCGCGGCGACTCTGTCGAGCGGGTCTTCGATGTCGCCGAGCGTCGCAAGGCGATCGTGCACCTCGTGCATCATGCGGTGAAAGTGGATGCGCTTCTTCGCCGGCATCGCCAGTTTCTCGAAGAACAGGTCCATGAGAAACGTCTTGCCCCGGCCAACACCGCCCCAGAGATAGAGCCCGCGAACGCCCGGCGGCCCTGCATCGCGGCGCAGCAGTGCGCGCAGGCCGCGACGCGCAGGGCGAGCGGTCTGCAGCCGCTGCTCGAGATCCTCGAAGCGTGCTATGACGTCGAGCTGCGCGGCATCCGCAACGTGGCCCTCCCGTTGCAGGCTGTGCTCATAGGCTTCGCGAAGTGTCACATCTACCCTCAATGGCGTATTGGTAAAGCTACGGACGCACGGCAAGGTTACCTGCCTGATAAGATACGGCCAACATGAAGACGGAGTCCGGGGAAGATGTCCGAAGAACACGAACGCGAATCGATGGAGTTTGACGTCGTTATCGTCGGCGGCGGGCCGGCCGGGCTGGCAGCGGCCATTCGGCTGATGCAACTCGACGACAGCCTGTCGGTTGTCGTCGTCGAAAAAGGATCGGAGATCGGTGCGCACATCCTGTCCGGCAACGTGTTCGAACCGACGGGCCTCGATGAGCTGATCCCCGACTGGAAGGAGAAAGGCGCGCCGGTCAAAACCGAATGCGCGGGCGACCGAGTCCACTACCTGACGAGCGCAACCGGCGCCGTGCCCGTGCCGGGCCTGTTCCTGCCGCGGCCGATGCACAATCACGGCAACTACATCATCAGCCTCGGTGCGCTGTGTCAGTGGCTTGGCGAGCAGGCCGAGGGCATGGGCGTCAACGTGTTCCCGGGCTTTGCGGCGTCCGAGTTGCTGTACGACGACGGCCGCGTCACGGGTGTCGCGACCAGCGACATGGGCATCGGCAAGGACGGCCGCAAGAAAGAGTCGTTCACGCCGGGCTACGAACTGCTGGGCAAGTACACGATCCTGTGCGAGGGCGTGCGCGGCAACCTCAGCGAAGAAGTCATGCGCAAGTTCGACCTGCGCAAGGATTGCGACCCGCAACATTACGGTATCGGTATCAAGGAAGTCTGGGAGATCGAGCCGGAGCGGCACGAGGAAGGCCTGGTCGTGCATACGACGGGTTGGCCGCTCGATAATCACACTGAGGGTGGCGGGTTCCTGTATCACGCGGCCAACAACAAGGTGTACCTCGGACTCATTATTGCGCTCAACTATCGCAATCCGCACCTGTCCACGTTCGACGAGTTCCAACGCTGGAAGACGCACCCGCAGATTCGTCGCTACCTCGACGGCGGCAAGCGCATCGCGTACGGCGCGCGCGCCGTGAACAAGGGCGGTTTGCAGTCGCTGCCCCGGCTGTCGTTCCCGGGCGGCATGCTGACCGGTTGCGGCGCCGGCTTCCTGAACGGCGTCAAGATCAAGGGGGCGCACACGGCCATCAAGACCGGTATGCTCGCGGCCGAGAGCATCTACAAGGCGTTGTCGTCGGGCGATACGGGCCAGTCGGACCTGGCGGATTACGAAGACAGCGTCAAAGCGTCGTGGGTCTACAAAGAGCTGCACAAGGGCCGCAACTTCGGGCCCGGTCTCCACAAGCTCGGCGTGTTCTGGGGTGCTGCGTTCGCGTTCGTCGATCAAAACATCTTTTTTGGCAAGCTGCCGTTCACCTGGCGCAACAGGGAGCCCGATCACGAGTCGTTGCAAAAGGCAGCGGACGCAAAGCCGATTGACTACCCGAAGCCCGACGGCGTGCTGACCTTCGACAAGCTGTCGTCCGTATTCCTCTCGAATACGAACCACGAGGAAGACCAGCCGTCACACCTGAGGCTTAAAGACGAGACGATCCCGATTGCATTCAATCTGCCCGAGTATGACGAGCCGGCGCAGCGATATTGTCCGGCCGGCGTGTACGAGGTCGTCGAGGAGGGCGGCGCAAAGGTCTTCCGCATCAGCCCCGCCAACTGCGTGCACTGCAAGACCTGCGACATCAAGGACCCGAAACAGAACATCGAGTGGGTGGTCCCGGAAGGCGGCGGCGGGCCCAACTACGCCAACATGTAATGTGGTGCCGGACACCTTATTCCGAGTCTAAACCTGCAATTTAGACTCGGAATAAGGTGTCCGGCACCTAATTTACCTGGCCTGCATGCGGATGGCGCCGTCGCAGCGAATTGTCTCGCTGTTGACGTACGTTGTCTCATAAATGAACGCGACCGTGTCGGCGTATTCCTCCGGCCTGCCGAGGCGCTTCGGGAACGGCACCTGTGCGGCGAGCGAGTCCTGCACTTCCTGTTTCATGCCCGACATCATCGGCGTCAGCATGATGCCCGGCGCAATCGTATTGACGCGGATGCCGAAATTCGCGAATTCGCGGGCCAGCGGCAGCATCATCGCGTGTACGCCCCCCTTCGAGGCTGAGTAGGCTGCCTGGCCGATCTGGCCCTCGAAAGCCGCGATCGACGCCGTGCTGATGATCACGCCGCGCTCGCCGTCCGCGTCCGGCTCGTTCTCGTTCATGACGGCGGCCGCCTCCTTGGTCACGTTGAATGTGCCGACGAGGTTGATCTGGATAACGCGATTGAAGTTGGCGGACGGCCAGGGTCCTTCACGGCCCAGTGCGCGCCCCGCGTCCGCGATGCCGGCGCAGTTTACGGCCAGCGTCACACCGCCCATCGTTTCCTTCGCCTGCCGGATGGCAGCTTGCACCGATTCCTCGCTGGCGACGTCAGTCCGCACGTAGGACGCGCGTTCGCCGAGTTTCGCCGCGCTTTCGGCGCCGAGTTCGTCGTTGATGTCGAGCAGCACGACCTGGCCACCCGCGTCGACGACGCGTTGGGCCGTGGCAAACCCGAGACCGGACGCGCCGCCCGTAATGACGGCTTTGGCATGTGACAGTTTCAAAGGACTCTCCTCAGATGATTTCGTAGGCGACTGCCGTCGCCTCGCCGCCGCCGATGCACTGCGAAGCGATGCCGCGCGTCAGGCCGCGTGCTGCGAGCGCGTGCAGCAACGTGACCGAGATGCGGCAGCCCGTGGCACCGATCGGATGGCCGAGCGCACAGGCGCCGCCGTTGACGTTGACCTTGTCGTGGCCGATACCGATATCCTTCATCGCCGCCATCGTGACCACGGCAAAAGCCTCGTTGATTTCATAGAGATCGACGTCGTCCGGCGTCCAGCCGAGCGCGTCGTGCAGCTTCTTCACGGCGTAGATCGGTGCGGTCGTGAACCAGGCCGGTTCGTGCGCGAAAGCCGAGTGCCCGGCGATCCGGGCAATCGGCGTCAGGCCGCGCTTGTCGGCCTCGGCCGCCGTCATCATGACGACCGCGGCGGCACCGTCCGAGATCGACGACGAGGTGGCCGCCGTGACGGTGCCGTCCTTGCGGAATGCGGGCCGCAGCTTCGTAATCTTGTCGACGCTGACCGTGCCCGGTGTCTCGTCCTCGGACACCGTCACGTCGCCGCGACGCGAACTGATGACGACCGGCTCGATCTCGCCGGCGAACGTTCCGTCACCGACGGCACGTTGTGCCCGCTTCGCCGATTCGGTTGCGAACGCGTCCATGTCCTCGCGGGAGAAGGCGTACTTGTCTGCGGTTTCCTGGGCGAAATGCCCCATCATCTCGCCCGAATACGGATCCTGCAGGCCGTCGTAGAACATGTGGTCGAGGACCTCCTGGTGGCCCATGCGATAGCCGCCACGTGCCTTGGGCAGCATGTACGGCGCATTGCTCATCGACTCGAGCCCCCCCGCAACCACGATGCCGGCACTGCCGGCCTTGATCATGTCATGGGCCAGGATGATCGATTCCATGCCGGAGCCGCACATCTTGTTGACGGTGATACAGGGGACGCCCTCGGGCACGCCTGCGCCGAGCGCGGCCTGCCGCGCCGGCGCCTGGCCGATACCGGCCGGCAGGACACAGCCCATAACGACGCGGTCCACGTCCGCGGCGTCGACACCGCTGGCGGCGATCGTGCCGCGGATAGCGGCGGCGCCGAGTTGCTGTGCCGTGGCACCGCTCAGGGCGCCCTGGAATGCGCCGATTGGAGTTCGGATCGCGGCAACGATGACAACGGAATCTGGATTCATAAAGGCTACTCCATTCGCTATTGTTCTCATGCCGGGGCGGCTACTTTCGGGCAATTCGCGCCGCCGCGCAACACCATGGATCAGGTATACGGCGGCGCCAGCACATCCTCGAGGTCGGGTTCACCGACGACCGCGATAATGCGTTGCCGGGCCGCCTCGGCCAGCACGCGGCTGCTTTCGAATTCGGGGTCGCCCGGGGCGATCGCCGGCAGGATATCGATGCGCAGCGGACCGCGGCGCGGCAACAGCCGGCCTGAGGGCAGCATGTGCCGCGAACCGCTGATCGCGACCGGGACGACCGGCATCTCACCGCGTGTGGCCGCGACGAACGCGCCCGGACGGAATCTCAGCACCCCGGGCTCTTTCTGGAACGTGCCCTCGGGGAAGAACCCGAGCGACTCGCCGGAGAGCGCGGCCTTTACGATCTGGCGCGCGTCCCGCGTGCTGCCCTGGGCGTCGGTCCGCTCGACGAATTTGCTGCCCGCCCGGCGCAGCAGGAAGTGCGCCGGGCCGAATTTGCGCATTTCGCCCTTGATCACGAAATTGAAGCGCCAGGGCAGGTAACCTTTGAGCAGCGGCCCGTCGAGATAGCTCGCATGGTTGGCAACGACGATGCAGTTGTCGGTCGGCAGGTTGTCCATGCCGGTTACCTGCACGTCGATGCGCGGCAGGACGAAGACCATGCGGGAGGCCCACGTGACGAGTTTCTGCCGTCTTTCGGCCGACGGCACGATCAGGACGACGAGTAACGAGAATACGACCGCGAGGCCGAACGATAGCCAGGCCAACAGGCCCCAGGCTACTTCCAAGGTACGTGTGACCCAGTTCACTTTATGTTAACGCCTTCCCCAATATGTGACAGCGGTCACGCCCGATCGCAATACTCACCCGCATACTCAGAAACCTTGAAAAATCCGTCGCTTGGCGATGATCGCGACCCGGTATGCTACCAAGAGGGCGAGCCGGTTGGGATAGGCAATCATCGCAGCAAGGGATTGCGCGACTGAAGAAGATGGACTCATATGGGCAGTAGCAACAAGCAAAGCACGCAGGAAACGAAATTGGTCCAGCGCTCGGAGGAGCTCGTCGACCGTTTTCTCGACGCGATCTGGATGGAGCGCGGCCTGTCCAAGAACACGCTTGGCGCCTATCGAGCCGACCTGATGACGCTCGGTCGCGGGCTGTCGGAGTTCGACAAGTCCATCGAGCAGGCCGATAAGGCAGATCTGCTCGATTTCATTGCCAAGCGCGTCGAGTTGGGCGCGAAACCGCGTTCGACCGCACGCCAGCTCTCGAGCTTCCGCCGTTTCTTCCGCTACATAATGCGAGAAGGCA
>JBFJQO010000071.1:0-9578 GCA_041616535.1 Woeseiaceae bacterium
CTGTTGCGCGACAAGCTCTGCATCGAGCCCGTGCCATTCAACAAGGTGACCGGGCAACCGTTCCTGATCCGCGAGCTCGTCGACAAGATCGAGGCCGTGCGTGGAGGTGCCGCTTGAGCACGAATTTAACCGCGAAGGATTTCGCGACCTCGCAGGAAGTACGCTGGTGCCCCGGTTGTGGCGATTACGCCATCCTCAAGGCCGTGCAAAAGGCGCTCGCCGAGGCCGGCGCCGATCCCGCCAGGACTGTCTTCGTTTCCGGCATCGGCTGCGCCTCGCGCTTTCCATACTACGTCGAGACTTATGGCTTTCACACGATCCACGGCCGTGCGCCGTCGATCGCAACGGGCCTCAAGCTGGCCAACCCCGAACTCAGCGTCTGGGTCGTCACGGGCGACGGCGACGGGTTGTCGATCGGCGGCAATCACCTGCTGCACGCGCTGCGCCGTAACGTGGGGCTCAAGATCCTGCTGTTCAACAACGAGATCTATGGACTGACGAAGGGCCAGTACTCGCCGACCTCGCGCGTCGGCACGAGGTCGCCGTCGAGTCCGCGCGGCTCCTTCGACCTGCCGGTCTCGCCAGGCCAGTTCGCGCTGGGAAGCGGCGCGCAGTTCTTTGCCCGCGGTATCGACACGGAAAAGGTCGGCATGGCCGAAATACTGCGACAGGCGCAGGCTCACCAGGGCGCGGCGTTCGTCGAGATCTTTCAGAATTGCATCGTCTACAACGAAGACGTCTTCGCCGGCTTCACCGACCGCAAGGACGCGGCCAACACGCAGCTCCACCTGAAACACGGCCAACCAATGCGGTTCGGCGAGAACAGCGGCAAAGGAATTCGTTTCAACCAGGCCACGTGGTCGCTCGAGGTCATCGATGCCAGCGAATCGCCCGACGACGTGCTCGTGCACGACGAGGGCAACGCCGTTCTTGCGCGCATGCTGATCGACCTGCGCCTGCCGGTAGCGCTCGGCGTCCTCTACCGGCAGCCGGCGCAGAGCTTCGAGGACGCATTCTACGCACACCATCCGACCCGCATGGAGCGCACGAAGAGTGTGAGCGAGTTCATCAGGGGGGCCAGTAGCTGGCGCGTCGTTTAGTCGGCGACGAACTTCCAGCGATCGCTCGCACGGGCCGCCCGCCGGTCTTCTTCCAGCTTGATGAGATGCGCGAGTAATGAACGCTCGGCCAGGCCGTAGAGTTTCTGTTCGACGTCCCGGTACACGTGCGGCACGAGTTCGTGGGTCGTCAGGCCCGGATTGGCCTTCAATGCATCGACGACTTTCGCTTCGCGCTCCAGCCGGTGATTGACGATCCAGTCGATGGCGCGCTCGGGATCGTTGATCAACTCGCCGTGGCCCGGCACCAGCGCGTCGCAGGCGAGCGCTTTGACGCGCAGCAGCGATTCGATGTACTGCTTCATGTTCCCGTCGGGCGGATCGATGACGACGGTCGAACCGTCGATGACGTGGTCGCCCGTGAACAGCCAGTTGCAGTCGTCGTGGAAATAGCAGACGTGATTCGAGGCATGGCCGGGCGTACGCACCGCTTCGAGCACGAATTCGTCCGTTTCGAGCGCATCGCCATCCGCCAGCACCCGGTCGGGCACGAAGCTCTCGTCCTGGTTAGCACCCTCCGGCGCATAACGGCCGAGCAGTTCGGCGCCCGTGCGTTCGGCCAGCACCTTGGCCCCCGGCGAATGATCCGGGTGCGTGTGCGTCACGAGAATCCAGCGGATCGGCGCGTCGGCGATGCGCTCGATCGTGTCAAGGTGCTCGTCGATCACGGGGCCCGGGTCGAGCACGGCGACTGCGTCATCACCGAACAAATAGGTATTCGTTCCGGGGCCCGTCATCATCGACGGATTCGGCGCCACGAGGCGGCGGATCCCGGGGCGCATCTGTTTGAACCACTCCATGGCCGGGCCGAAGCTACTCACGACTTGGCACCCGGATAATCCTTGTCCCCCGGCAGGACGATTTCCATCTTGCCGTCGCGCTCGATTATCGCCGGCGCCATTGTCGTGACGCCCCATTCCACGCAGGAACCGGCCCAGTCGATCAGCGCATCGAAGGTCTTGTGGCGAGCGATGCTTTCGAGCGTCTTGATCGTCGGGAAGTGCAGGACGATGTCGCCGGCCCTGCCCGCTCGCAGCACGTCGTGGGCCGTGGCCCAGCGGGATTCGGTCAGCTCGCCGCCGCAATGCGTCGCGACCTGGTCTCTCGGCAGGGCCGTGAGAAAGAACCGCGTGGAATAGCGCGGCGCGAGTTGCGGCGGCGTGATCCAGTGGTTGAAATAGTGCAACGCGTCGCACTGCAACCGCAGCTCGTTGCGCGCCACGAAGTCGGCCCAGTTGTCGCTGCCGTCGTTCAGCGCGTCCCGGGCCGCCTCGCAGCCTTCCGCGACTTCGTCCGGGTTGGCGAGCAGTACGCCCGACTCCTCGAAAAGTTCGCGAACCGCGGCGCTGTAGTAGTCGAGACCGTTTCCTCTGACGCCGAGATTCATGTCGGCAAGGCGCGCGCTGACACCTCGGCACCAGTTGTGCACGGCCGCGTCCTCGGGATCGACGGTGCCGCCCGGAAATGCGTACGCGGCGCCGAAGGACGAGTCTTCATGGCGGCGCACCATGAAGACCTCGGGCTCACCGGCGGTCGCGCGCACGAGGACGACCGTGGCGGACGGTCTTGGAACGTCGGATTCACTCATCGGGTGCGGGCTCCGGGTTGCCGGTTTCGACATAGGCCTTGAGTCGCGCCAGTGCCTCGCCGATGACGTAGTCGACGCTCCCGGCGATCCGGTCCAGGCCGCCGTCCATGTAGCCGCCGACCGCGTAGGAAAAGCGCACGCGTGTCCCGCCTTCGACGTCGTCGAACTCCCAGGTCATGTTGCCGTCCACGCCCCGCAGCCCGAGCGGGCCGAGCCCGCCCGTCATGCGCAGCAGGACGGCGGGCATCACCGAGGTCACGGTCAGGTGCACGACCCCGGCTCTCTCACCGAGGGTCTCGCAGAAACAGCCGAGCGGTTGCGCATCGATACTCATGCGCGACGCGTCGCCCGAGATCGTGTGACCCGAGCTCCACCATTTACCGATGTCGAGCGCATCGACCCATGCCTCGTCGCGCTCGGCGGCGATAACGACCTCGTTCACGGTCGTGAATCCGTTTTGTGCCGAGTCCGTCACTTCGGCGACGGCGGCTGTCCCGAACGGCATCGCGGCTACGGCAAATATTGCATTTCTCATATCGGCCCCCAGAAGTGAACACTAGCTTACCGCAATCTTGGTACCCTGCATCGATGGAAGACCTGCGCGTCGTGTACGAGAGTCGCAATCGGCGAAGTTGTTCCGATCGCGCGCTCGTGCTGGCGGCCGCGCAGATTCCGCACCAGGTCGTCGATGACGGTCCCACGTGTGCATTGGTCGTACCCGCCGAGTTCTCCGCCCGCGCGATCGACGAGCTGCGGCTCTACGACGACGAGAACCCGCCGCGGCAGCCCAGGCCCCGCAAGCGCATCGAATACCAGGATGCCCTACCCGGCATCGTCGGCTACGTCTTCGTCGTCTGTATCGTCGCCGGCATGGCCGGATTCTCGTACTTCGGCGAGAACTGGTTCGGCGCCGGGCGTGTCGACGGCACGCTAATTCGCGAAGGCGAATGGTGGCGAACGATCACGGCGCTGACCCTGCACTCGGGCCTGCGCCACCTGGTCGGCAACCTGATATTCGGCGTGTTCTTCGGCATTTTTGCCGGCCGCCTGCTCGGCTCGGGCGTCGCATGGCTGGCCGTCGTCGTCGCCGCGGCGCTGGGCAACGCCGCGAATACGCTGCTGCTCGAGTCGACACACCGGTCCATCGGCGCCTCGACCGCCGTTTTCGCGACGCTGGGACTGCTCGCGGGTTACGTGTGGCGCGGCAAGCTCATGGCGCAGGATCGCTGGTCGACACGCCTCGGCCCAATCGTCGGCGGCCTTGCGCTGCTCATGTTCACGGGCACCGGTGACGAGAACACGGACATCGGTGCCCATTTCATGGGATTCGTCTGCGGCTTCGGCACCGGCATGTTCCTGACCCTGGTCGGCAGAATGCCGGCCCCGCCCCGGATCCAGGTCGTGTCGGGCGCCGCCGCGATCGGCCTCGTGGCCCTCGCCTGGTCCGTCGCCCTCGCGGTCTGAAAAAGGCCTGCTTTCATGTAGAATTTTGCACTGGGGTTATTCCGCGCTTCAGCAGCCAATAATGAAAAACATCCTGCTGTTTTTTCTGGCACTCGCATTGATCGGGACGATGGTCCTCTGGGTCCGCTACGGCGGCGGCTCGCCGTACCCGGATCTGTCGACCACGCCTATCCTCGATTCGACCGAGCTCGAAGAGGTGCTCAGCTATCGCGAACCCGTGGGCAACGTCGCGGTCAATCGCGACGGCCGCATCTTCTTTACCGTGCACCCCGAATCGCGGCCCACGGGCAACAAGCTGCTCGAGTATGTGCGCGGGGCCGCTGTACCCTACCCATCCGGAAGCGTGCAGCCCGAGTTGTTCGACACGGTGCTCGGGCTGGCGATCGATCGCTTCAATCGGCTCTGGTCCATCGACCACGGCAATCACGGGCTGCGTTCGCCGCGCATCGTCGCGATCGACCTCGAGACCAATGAGGTCCTGCGCGACCAGGTCCTGGCTCCTGACATCGCGCCTTTCGGTTCATTCCTGCAGGACCTGCAGGTATCGGCCGACGGCAACACGGTCGTCATTGCCGATGCGAGCTTCTGGCGCAAGTCCCCCGCGATCATCGTCTACGACGTCGAAACCGGCGCCGCGCGACGTGTGCTCGAATCGCACCCGTCGGTATCGGCCGAGGACTACGTAATCCGTAACGGCGAACGCGAGATGCAATTCCTGGGCGGCATTGTCGCGTTGCGCGGTGGCATCGACGGCATCGCGCTCGGGCCCGAGTGGCTCTATTACGGTGCGCTCAGCGGGTCCGGCCTGTTCCGGGTCCGGCTGCGGGACCTGCGGGACGAGTCGCTGCCCCCGGGCCAGCTCTCAAACCGGGTGGAGCGCGTCGGCGACAAGCCCCTCAGCGACGGTATGAGCCTCGACGTCGAGGGCAACGTCTACATCACGGACATCGAACACAGTGCGATTGTCGTCGCCGGGCCGGGCCGCGGTCCCGAAACCCTGATGCAGTCGCACGACCTGCGCTGGCCGGACGGATTGTCATTCGGCCCCGACGGCTACCTCTACGTCGCCGACAGCGCGCTCGGGGAACTCATTCTGCAATCACGTGAACACATCGAGGCGCAGGGGCCTTACCGGATCTTCCGGTTCAGGCCCGGCGTCGAGGGTATTCCCGGCCAGTAAACAAGGAAAACACAATGGACGAAGCCAAGACTCCGGCAATTGATTTCAACTGGCACCAGCTCCTCGAGCTGATCCAGTCGCAGGGCGTCGAACTCGCGATCAACGTCGCGATCGCGATCGCGATCTTCTACATCGGTAAGCTCGTCGTCAGATTCGTGGTTCGTGGCCTGCGCAAGGTCATGCGGCGACAGGAGATCGACAGGACGCTCGAGACGTTCATCTGCAACCTCGTGCGCATCGCATTGATGGTCGTCGTCATCATTGCCGCGATCGGCCAACTGGGCGTCGAGACGACCTCGTTCATCGCGATCTTCGGCGCCGCCGGCCTTGCCGTCGGCCTCGCCCTGCAGGGCTCCCTGTCGAATTTCGCCGCCGGCGTACTGATCGTCCTGTTCCGTCCCTATCGGGTCGGTGACTTCATCGAAGCGGCCGGCATCAGCGGCACCGTCGAGCAGGTCCAGATCCTGACGACCGTGCTCAGGACCGGCGACAACAAACAGATCATCGTCCCGAACGGGCAGATCATGGAAAGCATCATCACGAACTTTTCGGCCAACGACACGCGCCGCGTCGACATGGTCATCGGCGTCAGCTACAGCGACGATCTCGACAAGGTCCGTGCCACACTTCAGGAATTGGTCGCAGCCGAAGAGCGGATTCTCGACGACCCTGCGCCGACGATTGCCGTGTCGGCGCTGGCCGACAGCAGTGTCAATTTCGTCGTGCGGCCGTGGGTCAAAACGGCCGACTACTGGGGTGTCATGTTCGATCTGACCGAGGCGATCAAGAAGCGCTTCGACCAGGAAGGCATTTCGTTCCCGTTTCCGCAACGGGACGTGCATTTGTACCAGGCGAACTGAGCCCGATTTTTCCGGCCCCGGTGCATCCAGGGCCGGAAAATCCGCATCTCCTCGTACGTAAGACCCCGAAATTCGACAGGAGAGCAATATGAACGGCATCTTCGGCCTCGCGGCCTTCGGCTTCTGGATGTTCATCGCGGCCGCCGCCGTCGCGGGCATCTGGGACGGCGTGCGCAAGCGCGAAGCAGAGCACGAGACGCTGAGACGCATGATCGAGTCCGGCAAGGAACCGGACCAGGCCATGATCGACAAGTTGCTCGGGCACAGGAAGAAGCCCGCGCGCGATCTCAAGGTCGGCGGCATCATCACGCTCTTCGTGGCGCCGGGCCTGGCCATACTGGGCTGGGCCATCAGCTTCACTGCGGAAGAGGCGTTCATGCCGCTGCTGGGCGTGTCCCTGCTGGTCGCACTCGTCGCGATCGGCCTGCTGACGGCCGCGCGATACCTCGAGCGTGCCGATCGCGATGATTCGGCGAACACGACGCGCACGCTGGGATAACGCCATTGCGCTACTCGTCGGACCTGCTGGCCAGAAGTCCGGAGGCGGTGCTCGTCGGCTTGTCCCGCAACGGCCATCGCGACGCGTTTGCGGAACTCGTCGATCGACGACAGACCTGGATTCGCAACCTGATGCGCCGCTGCTGTGGCGATGCGACGCTCGCCGACGATCTCGCGCAACAGGTGTTCCTGCAGGCCTGGCGGCGGATCAACCAACTGCATGACACCGCGCGTTTTGCGCCGTGGCTCAAACGCATCGCCATCAACACCTGGCTGCAACAGAAGCGCAAGGGCGACCCCCTGCTCGACGCCGACGAGCACCGCGAATTCGATGCGGCGCAGCGGGAGACACCGGGCGTCGCCGTGGATCTCGACCGTGCGCTCGCAGCACTGCCCGAAGACGTCCGGCTGTGCATCGTACTGAGCTACCACGAGCGCATGACGCACGGCGAGATCATGGAGTTCACGGGGATCCCGCTCGGCACCGTCAAATCCCATATTCGCCGCGGCACAAGAAAACTGCAGGCGCAGCTCGCCGCCTACGTTGAATCAATCAAGGAAATCACATGAGTATCGACTACGACCCGAAGCTGCAGGCCCTGTTTGCAGAGGCGGAACAGGCGTTGGACCGTGAGGCCTTCACCCGCGGCGTCATGCATCGCATCGATCGGGGCCGGCGACTGACTTTGGTGCTCTGGAGTCTCGTCGGCGCCGTCGCGATCGCCTGCCTCGCCCTGCTGGCAGCGCCGCTCACGACTATCGCCGGTTTTGCGTCCGGCCTGCTGCCCATGGAACTCGTCGAGATCGAAACGGCCTGGCTGCAGCAGTTGCTGTCACCGATCAACACCGTCGCGGCCGCGATCGCGGTCGGCGCGCTGGCGCTACGCAGTTTTTATCGCCGGATCTTCACTAGGTAGTATTCAGAATTGACGCCAATGTTGCGGCGGGCACAATGAGGGTGGCGAGAAAGGCAAATCACGCAAAAGCCTGAGACGCAAAGCCACGGGTCCTCGCATCCCTCGCGATTCTCTCCTCGCATCGGACCCAAGATCGCCGGGCTGCCGCCATCTGCGGACGCATGACAGCGCCGCAAAGGAGGAGCCATGATGACAATCCGCAGTTCGAGCGCGCTCGCCGTGCTGCTCTTGTTGGGCTGTAGCGCGACCCCCACGATGAAAGACGTTGTTAGCGTTACCCCGGATTCACGCATCGTTTTCGGCAGTGCCGAAGTATGGAGCGGCGACAAGCAGGAGACCTGGGGCATGAAGTGGACAGGTTCGAATTACTTCTACCTCGTGATCCTGCCTTCCTATTCGAGCGAAGCTATCACTTATCGACTGGACGATGACGGAGCATTCTTCTGGTCCCTGGAACCTGGCGAATACATGCTTGTCGGCTACCATTGGACGGACGAGGGCGTGCAGCAAACAGGGAGCATCGGTTCGACATTTGTCGTTCCCGAATCGGGTGGCGATATCTACGTGGGCACGATCATATTTCGCGCTTTCGGCCCGTACCTGGCACCGCAATTTGAAGATCGATTCGTCACACTTGCCGCGCAGTACGATTCGCAGTTTCCGGCACGGCGGGGAACGAGTGTCAAACAGCTTCTGAAAGCACCGGAACCCATCGGTGATTTTGCACACTTGCGGGGTGAATGTGACGAGCATTGGAGAATCGAATGCGACAAGCGCTTCCAGGGCGTTACGCCGGTCGCCCCGAAAGTCTCGCAGTCGGGGTTTCCGACCGTCGGTTCTCTCAAACCGGAGTTCAGGTGGAAGCCGTGTCCGAAAGACGGCGTGAGTTACGACTTCGTCCTTTACGAGGCGGCGGCTTATAGCTTCGACCAGCTTACGCCGCTGTACATGAAGGGTCGCATCGTCGCCTATGAGGAAGGTCTTACGGAATCACGCTGGCAGCCCGATAAGCCTTTGCAGCCCGATACGCGCTACTTCTGGTCGGTTCGGATGCGTGAAGGCGACACCGTGTCGCACTGGTCTACTCAAAGCCACTCCACGTTCCTGCTCGTGTACATGAGCTGGGGCTCAGGTCAGTGGTTTCAGTTCAAGACCGGATAGGCGACGCCGTCGGCCACTGGCGCATCGAACACCGGATCGAATATGTAGGCCGCAAGAGCCGGCTCAGTCCCTGACGTCGGGTTCCACGAAGCACCACTTGACGTTCGGGATACGGGCCTTGAGATTGCGCTCCAGATCGTTAATGCGGGCGACCGCCTCGTTGATCGTCAGGCCGGGATCCATCCTGACCTTGACCGCAAGCATCGTGTTCGGTCCGAACTGAATCGTGATCGTGTTGAAAATCCCGATGATATCGGGGTCTTCCCGGAGTATCGCGTCGATCGCGGCCTGGACCTCGGGGTCGGCGGAGCGGCCCACGAGCAGCGAACGGACACGCCATCCAACGAACGCCGAGATCACGAGCAGGACGACGCCGATGCAAATCGAGCCCATGGCGTCGTAAACAGGATTGCCGGTCGACCAGGCCATCAGCAAAAAGACGAGCGCGAGGACCAGGCCGACCTGCGCGCCGATATCCTCGCCAAGCACGACGACCAGTTCCGAATTGCGCGTGTGCTTCAGCCAGTCGCGGAAAGGACGCCCTGCACGCACTTTGCGGATTTCCCGCAGGCAGCCTATCAGCGACCCCGCTTCGAGCAGGATCGCGAGGACGAGCACGATGATTGCGATCCATACCTGCGACAGCGGTTCCGGGTGCGTCAGTTTGTGGTAGCCCTCATAAATGGAGAACAACCCTCCCATGCTGAACAGCAGGATGGCGACGATAAAACTCCAGAAGTAGCTGAGCTTGCCGTAACCGAGCGGGTGTTCCTCGTCGGGCGGCTTCTGCGA
>JBFJQO010000072.1:0-9490 GCA_041616535.1 Woeseiaceae bacterium
AGCTGACGATAGTGCCGTCCGTGTCACTGGAACCGGAGCCATCGAAGGTCAGCGGTGTTCCAGCGGTGCCCGTGTACGGGCCGTTGGGGTCGGCCGTCGGCGCGACGTTGGCCGCGCTGATGGTCGCGGTGGTCGAGGCCGAGTCGGTCAGGCCGCCGTCGTCGGTGACCGTCAGGATTACCGTGAACGTGCCGGCCGCGGCGTAGGTGTGGCTCGGGCTGACGCCCGTGCCGGTGTTGCCGTCACCGAAGTCCCAGTTGTAGCTGACGATAGTGCCGTCCGTGTCACTGGAACCGGAGCCATCGAAGGTCAGCGGTGTTCCAGCGGTGCCCGTGTACGGGCCGTTGGGGTCGGCCGTCGGCGCGACGTTGGCCGCGCTGATGGTCGCCGTGGTCGAGGCCGAGTCGGTCAGGCCGCCGTCGTCGGTGACCGTCAGCGTCACCGTGAACGTGCCGGCGGTGCTATAGATCCACGTCGGGGCTACTCCGGCGCCCGTGCCACCGTCACCGAAGTCCCAGGCATACGTCAACACACCGTTTTCCGGATCCGTTGAACCGCTGCCGTCAAACGTGACTGTCTCGGCGACGGTTCCCGTATACGGGCCGTTCGGATCCGAGGTCGGAGGCTGATTCGCTGCACAGTCGGGGTCGGTGCCGTCGTAATTACCGTCGCCGTCATTGTCCATGCCTTCGAAATCGCCAATGGTCCAGTTCTCGTTCAGTCCGGCTTGAGCGACGAGGTTGCAGGGTTCGGCAGCATTGGTATCCGCGGTGCCGTAATACTGCGGCGAGACGTCTTCGCCAACCGGCGTGTAGTTGGCAGGATTCGAATCGCTGTGGCAGCCGACGCACGAGGTGATGCCCGAAACCCAATGATGCTGGCGCAGACCGGCACCCCGTCCTGGCGACAGGCTGTCATTGCCCGCATCTTCTTCACGGCCATGGCAGCCCACGCAACCCACGCCGACATTGTTGTTGGTTCCGTCTGACGAACCAATGAAAGGATTCCGCCCGTCCGATGCGGTGTGGCACAGATCGCAATCGGTGTTCATGTTCTGAGACGACCTGTGCATGGTGTGCTTGTCATTGGACGGAATTGTGTTGCCTTTTGGCGAGGTGCCGTCGGTGAAAGCACCGTGACAGGACTGACACCCGTCGTTATAGCGGTCAAATGCCGACGCGTCGGCAGACCACAGGGTCAGGACCGCAATCAAGACAAGCGTGCCGAACAGGCCAAGGCAGTTCCAGACTCGCGCTCGCGCAGGGTGCCGCAACGCAGTGAGATATTCGTCGAGTACGAATGCGTGATGCTGACTTCTCATGGATCATTCCCCGGTGATTGTCGATACGCCCGGGCGGGCCGACGATCAGGGGGTGCTTGATGGCGCGAGAAGCACCCCATCAGATCAGCGGATTGGTACGGTCGTTTTTGCCCGGGCGACCGAAGCTATGTGTAGTGAAGTTAATGTATTGGGCAGGCAAAAACCGTCAATCGGGGGATGTACATACACCGTTAACATAATGGGACCCATCTGCCACGGCGATGCGCCGCCGTGGCAAGATGCGTGCGCAGGCTTGCGTCTACTTTCGCGCTTGTCGGCCGGCCGGGCCCGGTGGGGCGGAGGAGGGGGAATGAGGATCCGCGCCTCACACGGAAGGACGGTTACCTGGGCGGCTTCCAGGAGTCGGCGAACTCGATCGTGGGGGGCGGTGCCTGCGACACCACCCGGTCGCCGCGATTCGGCGCCGCCGCGAGCGTGACCCACTGGGCTACCGAGAATTTCTCGGCGATCTGGATCACTTCGATATCGCCGAGCTTGGTGTCAGTGCTGCCGAGGCTGATGCCGGTCTCCGGATCGATCAGTTCTTCGCCTTTCGACATCACGGTGAGTCGGTCGCCCAAATCGACGCCATCCTCACCGATGTTCAGCCACACGCGCTTGCCTTCGGCCTTGACCACGGCGCCCTCCGCCGGACGCGCGCCGATTTGCTTGACGAGGTCAAACACGCCCTGGTTGATACCGGCGATCACGGCCTGGCCGATCGGGGTCTTCGCATAGTTGCTCATGAAGGCGCCCAGCACGGCGTCGCCGGTCCATCCCGCACCGGCCAGCGTCAGGCCGGATTCCTTGATGATGGATTCGACCTGGTTCGTATAGAGCACCTCGCTGGTCGTCGCATCGATGAGCCGGAAGTTCAGACCCACGCGTCCCTGGCCGCTCTTGATACCAATGCCACCTACGAGCGGGACTTTGCGCAACAGGCCGCCGGCGCCCGTCGACTTGCTGGACGTGTTCTCCTCGTAGTCCGTAATGACGACCTGCACGAGGACCTCGGCACCGAGCACCTGGCCGGTCGCTGCCGCCGACGGGGCTGCGACCCGGCCGGACGCGGCCAGGTCCTGCTCGCCGAGCACGTTACCGAGTGCCGCACGTTCGACCAGCCGAAAACGGCCCGTGCGGTTCATCGTATCGGTCACGATCGCCTCGATGCCATTGACCGGTACCGTCCCGCCACCGGGGCTCCATTCCGTTTCGTAGGTATTGCCGGACGCATCCGTCGTTCTGAATGTACTTGCCGAGGAATTATTGTCGACTTCAAGGATGCCGATGCGGGTCTTCTTGCCCGCGAATTCTCCCCACTCGACGTTCACCAGGTGTTTGGCGTCGATCTCTTCGATCCGCTCCGGCAGCGGCGAACGGCCTTTTTCTGTCACGGCATACGCCAGGTACTCGGCGGACGCGATACCGGACGCCAATACGAGAAAAACAGCGATTATCAAGCGCATCTCGATCCCCTCGATTTTAATTTCTTGTTGTCAGGAGAACGAATAATACCACTGCACGCGCGCATGGCAGAGCAGCAAGGGCGCAGCGCCGAGGGCAGTCGCCGCGAAAAAAAAACCGGGCGCGATGCGCCCGGTTTCCGTCGTATTGCAGTTCGTGCTTCGGCTCAGAAGCGCAGCACCGCCTGCAGCGCGAGCGTCTGACCGGGCAGGTAGAACGCGTAGTTCGACTTCGCGCCGAACGTGCTGCCTGCCAGCGGCGTGTCGCCGCCGAAACTCAGCACTTTCTCGTCCGTCAGGTTCTTGGCCAGCAAGGCGACCTGCCAGCTGCCGGATTCCGAACCGAGCGCGACTCGCGCGTTCAGCATCGAGTAGGCATCCTGGACCAGGGCAGGATCGAACGTAGCGGAAGCATCGTAGTCGTCGGTGTAGAACACGTCGACGACCGCATGGGCCTCCAGGCTGGTGCCGACCGGGAACCGGAAATCGAACGCGAGGTTGCCCTGGAATTCGGACACCATCTGGTTCGAATTTCCCGTGTAGCTGCAAAGCTCGGGCGTACCGTCGCCGTTCAGGTCAACGTCTGGAGTCTGGCCGAAATAACACTGGCCGTTCTCGAAGTTCGTGAATTCGAAATCGGTGACAGCGAAGCCGCCCGTGATCGTCAGGTAATCCGTGGCCGCGAAGCGCCAGTCGACTTCGGCACCCGTGATTTCGGCCGAAGCCGCGTTACCCACGTTGAAGCCCAGAACGCCATCGAAGATCGAGATTTGCAGGTCGTCGTATTCGGTCTGGAAAATCGCAAGGTTGATTTCCGCTGCGCCGCCCGCGACCGTGAACTTGCCGCCGATTTCGAGGTTCTGTGCTTCCTCGTCATCGAATTCGAACGACTCCGACATCGTATCGTAGAAGTTCCTATTGTTGGCACGGAAATCATAGCTGCCGGACTTGAAACCCTCCGACCAACTGAAGTACAGCAGCGCGTCGTCCGAGGCGTCCCAGACAAACTTCACTTCGGGCGAGAATTTCGTCTTGTCGCGTGAGCCGGATACGGGCAGTACGCCCAGTCCACCCACGCATTCAGGCGCATTGGCCGTGCACGGGACGACGTTCGGCAGCTGGGTCGCGTCGATGCCGTAGAGCAGCGCCAGGGCCGGTCCAGCAAGTTGTGGAACCGGCAGCTGAGCCAAGTCGTTCAGGTTGGTGGACGTGATACCGAACAGGTTCGCGTAGACCAGCGGGGCCGCGATTTGCGCGGCGCCGAGCGGTGCGAAGTTACCGTCGACGATCGACAAGGTGCGCGCACCGTCCCGCTCGTCACTCGTGATGCGGCCGCCGATCTGCATCGTCCACGAGTCGTTGAAATGCCAGTTGACCTGTGCGAACGCCGACAAGACGTCGTTGTCGACAGAAGCGAGCCGGGAGGCCTGGGTGTCCTGAACGAGGTCGCCGGAGCCCGGAGATTGCAGGTTGATCGCGGGAACCAGGATCGAGTTCGGCTGCACGACGATCTGGTCGGCGTAGGTGTGCTCACTGGTCTGGAAGTACAGGCCGGCGATGTAGTCGAGGTCGCCTCCCAATGGCGAGGTGAGGCGAATTTCCTGGCTCATCTGCTCAAACGATTCCTGCAGGGCGGCGCCGAACACGACCGCGCCCGTGAAATCGCAGTCGCAAAACTCGTCGTATTCGAAATTCGAATACGACGTAATCGACTCGAGGTCGTATTCCCCGAGATCCCAGTCAAGCGTCAGCACGAATGTCTCGAGCTCGTTGTTGCTGAAATCGCCATTCGAGGAACGAATCTCGTCCTGGGTCGTATTCAACACGCTGGGATCGGCCAAAAAGACGCCCGCGAGAATCTGGCTGTACGTCAAACCGCCGAACGCGGGTGAACCTTGTTCGTTGACGATTTCGATATGACGGCCGGTGACGTCGAATTCACCGATTTCCGCCTTGAATGTGGCCGCAAAACTGTCGGACACATCGAACTCGAGCGTGCCGCGAACCATCCAGTCCTCGCGTTCCGGTTCGTCGCGGTTCAGCGTCGCGTTCGTCATGTGGCCGTCGAGATTGCGGGTCCGGGCGGCCACCCGGTAGTGCACCCGATCAGACATCGGGCCGGAAACCACCCCTTCGATGATCGTCTCGTTGTTCTCGAATTCGTTCGACAGCAGCAGTTTGCCTTCGAATTCGGACGTCGGCTTGGCCGTCGTTATGTTCAGCGCACCGGCGACCGAGTTCTTGCCGAACAGGATCGACTGCGGTCCTCTCAGCACCTCGACACGTTCGATATCGAGAAACGGCGCACGCAACTGCTGGGCGCGTCCGTAGTACACACCGTCGATATACGTACCGACGGACTGCTCGAAGGCCTGGTTGATGCCCGAGCCGATGCCGCGAATAAAGGCGTTGGTGCCGATACCGGTCTCTGTCAGCGTGAAGTTGGGTACGAGGAACTGGATGTCCTCAACCTTCTGGATCGCCGATTCGGCGATCGTGTCGCCGGTCACGGCCGATATCGAGACAGGCACGTCCTGGAGGCCCTGTTCACGGTATGCCGCCGTCACGACGATCTCTTCGAGCGACCGGGACTCGGTGTCCTGGGCCTGTGCGACACCGGAGAATGCCGTGCCTACCGCCATGAGCGCCGATATCCGACGCAAAGTACGCGAATTCATAGTATTTCCCCCTCGTTGGTTATTCCCCTATTAAACGACGACCGTTTAGAACCAGTCAACTTCGACGCCGCCGTGAAAGCCCCGAAACTCATCGGCCCTATACCCAGAACACGCGGTACGCGATGTACGCGCCGTACGCTGCGAGCAACAGCAAGCCCATTCCGCGCCCGAGCCTGGCCTTGCCGAGGAAAAACACGGGAATCAGCACCGCGGCCAGCACCCACGACGCGGCGAGGTCGCCGATGCCTCCATCGGGAACGCTGACCTTGCTGATCAGCCCGGCTGCGGGTAACACGACCAGCGCGTTGAAGATGTTCGAGCCGACGACGTTGCCGAGTGCGAGGTCGGGCTCGCCGCGCATGGCCGCGATGATACAGGTGACGAGTTCCGGCATGCTCGTGCCCAGCGCAAGGACGAACAGGCCGATGACGGCGGTCGGTAGGCCGACGCTCTCGGCGAATACGGTGCTGCTGCGAATGGTCATTTCGCCGCCGAATAACAGCAACGTTAGGCCGGCGACTACGAGCAACCACGGCAATCGGACGGCGTCGGGGGCCACGACCTTCGAGTGGCCCGCGATTTCGGTGAGTAAGGCGTCCCCGTCTCGCACGCGGAACATGTCGAGCACGGTGATGTAAACGAAGATCGAAAAGACGAGCAACAGGACGAACGAATCGCTGCGGCCGATGATCGCGCGCTCGCCCTCGAGTGGACCGTCCAGCGCGAGGACCGTGATCATCGTCGTCGCAAGCAACAGAAGCGGCAATTCCCGGCGAACGATGCTGCTTTCGATGACCATCGGCATGACCAACGCCGACACGCCGAGGATCAAGCCGAGATTCGCAATGTTCGAGCCGACAGCGTTGCCGAAAGCGAGTTCGGTATGGCCGGACAGCGCACCGAGGATGTTGATGACGAGTTCGGGTGAACTCGTGCCAAACCCGAGAATGACGAGCCCGACGACGATCGGGGAAATATTGTGGCGAGTCGCGATTTCGGACGCGCCGCGCACGAGGAGGGTGCCGCCGCCGATCAACACCGCGATCCCCACCGCGATTCCGGCAAGGCTCAGCATCTCGCGAGCATAATACAGTTCAGGCCGTGGCGGGGCTTGCCGTTGCCGGAGTCGCAGGCGCAACCGGCTGCCTGGCGTGCTTGCTCGCCAGCAGCCGGTAGACGACCGGCACGATGAACAGTGTAAAGATCGTACCGAAGCTCAATCCGCCGACGATCACCCAGCCGATCTGGTGCCGCGCTTCGGCGCCGGCGCCCTCGGCAAATGCGAGCGGCACCGCGCCCAAAGTCATGGCGCCCGTGGTCATGAGGATGGGCCGCAGCCGCAGGCTCGCGGCCTGCAGAACGGCCTCGCGTCTCTCGAGTCCCTGCGCACGTAACTGGTTTGCAAACTCGACGATCAGGATGCCGTGCTTGGAAATCAGTCCGATGAGTGTCACGGCGCCGATTTGCGTATAGATATTCCAGGAAGTTGACATCTGCCACCAGTTCGATTCATTGCCGTAATTGATGACGACGAGGCACAGGAATGCGCCGAACATCGCAAGCGGCACGGACACGAGGATGATGAAAGGATCGATGAAGCTCTCGAACTGTGCCGCGAGCACGAGATAGATGAAGAACAGCGCGAGCACGATCATGACGGACGCGCCCGTCGCCGATTCGCGGAATTCGCGTGACTGGCCGGAGAGATCGTAGAGCGCATCCGGGGCGACTTCGGTCAGCGCGCCCTCCAGCCACGTGATGGCTTCGCCCATCGAGTAACCCGGGCCGAGACCGGCGGACACGGTCGCGGCCCGCAGCTTGTTGAAGTGATTCAGTTCCTTCGCTGCGACGGTTTCCGTGATCGTCGCGAGGTTCTGCAGCTGGATCATCGAATTGTCGGCGCCGCGCACGAAGATGTTGCTCAGATCGCCCGGGGTCCGGCGCGCGTCGTCCTCGAGCTGGACGATGACGTCGTACTGTTCCGAACCCATCTTGAATCGCGTCACGTTGCGCCCGCCGAGCATGGTCTCGAGTGTCCTGCCGACGTCGGCGACCGAAGCGCCGACGGCCGCGATCTTCTCGCGGTTGACGTCGATCTTGAGTTCAGGCTTGTTGAGTTTCAGGTCGGAGTCCGGGTTGGTCAGGTTCGGATTCTCCCCGATCTTGACGATGAGCCCGTTCACGATGCCGTCGAGTTCTTCCCAGGTGCCGGTCGTCTGCACGACGAAACGCACGGGCTGGCCGAAATCGCGTGCGCCGAGCGGCGGCGGCGTGACCGGAAACGCCCGTATGCCCGCAATGCTGCTGAATTTCGGGAACAGCTCGCCGGCGATTTGCTGGGTGCTGCGTTCGCGCTCGCGCCAGTCGACGAGCTTGACGAAAGTTATGGCATTGGTGACGCCGTTCCAGCCGACAAAACCGAAATACCGGTCCTGTTCCGGGAGCGTCGCCATCATATCCACGGCCTGCAGCATGTAGCGGTCAGTGTATTCGATCGTCGCGCCCTCCGGTGCGGAACCGATGCCCATGATCGAACCCTGGTCCTCGGCAGGCGCGAGCTCCTCGGGAAGCATGGAGAACAGGCTCGCCATGGCGGCCACGATCAGCAGGCCGGCGGCCGCGACGGCGAAGCGCCGGTCGAGCAGGCGCCCGAGTGCGCGGTTGTAGCGCCGCTCGAGGCCTCGCAGTACGCGCTCGCCGAAGCGATGGAATCGGCCGTGCTGGGCGTCGTGGCGCAATAGCTTCGAGCACATCATGGGGGAGAGCGTCAGCGCGACAAAGCCGGAGACGAGCACCGCGCCGGCAAGCGTCAGCGCGAATTCGACGAACAAGCGACCGCTGCGACCCGTCGAAAACGCGAAGGGCAGGTAGACCGCCGACAGGGTAATCGTCATGGCCACGATCGCAAATGCGATCTCGCGACTTCCCCGGAACGCGGCTTCGAGCGGCTTCATGCCGCTCTCGACGTGCCGGTACACGTTTTCGAGCATGACGATGGCGTCGTCGACGACGAGACCGATCGCAAGCACCATGGCGAGCAACGACAGCGTATTGATGGTAAAGCCGAAGAGGTACATCAGCCCGAACGCGCCGATCAGCGACACGGGTATCGTGACCAGCGGGATCACGACGGCGCGCCATTCGCGCAGGAACAGGAAGATGACGAGCACGACGAGGATGGCCGCTTCGATCACCGTGATGAACACCTCGTGAATCGAACGGTCGATAAATATTGTGCTGTCGTGTGCAATTTCTACACGCATGCCCTCGGGGAGCGTGCGCGTGATCTGTGGCAGGATTTCTTGCAAGGCGCGGGAAATGTCGAGCGGATTTGCGACGGCTTGCTTGACGACACCGAGCGGTACCGCGTTCCTGCCGTTGAAGCGCGCGCGGAAGCGCGAGAAGTCGGCGCCGACTTCCACGCGTGCGACGTCGCCGAGGCGAACGAGAAACTTATCGGTTTCCTTGACGACGATGTCGCGGAACTGCTGGGGCTCGCGCAGGTCGGTCTCGGCGAGTACCGTGAACTCGCGCTCGTAGCTCTCCACGCGTCCGGCCGGTATTTCGATGTTCTGCGCCCGCAACGCACGCTCGACGTCGAGCGGCGTCAGCTCGTAGCCCGCGAGGCGGTCAGGTTGCAGCCAGACGCGCATCGCGTAGCGGTTGCCGTACACCTGGGCCTCGGCGACGCCCGGAATCGTCTGAATGCGGTCCTTGACGAGACGGATCGCGACGTCCGCGATTTCCATGAGATCGTGGCGGTCGGACGAGAAAGCCAGATATATGATCGGGCGCGCGTCGGCTTCCTGCTTCTGCACGATCGGGTCGTTGGCTTCTTCGGGCAGTGCGCCGCGGGCCCTTGCTACGCGGTCGCGCACGTCGCTGGCCGCCGAGTCGGGGTCGCGCGCCAGCGTGAAGCGCACGCTGACCTGGCTGCTCTCCGCGCGACTGATGCTGTTGATGAAATCGACGCCCTCGATGCCCGATAGCGCGTCCTCGATGGGCTTCGTGATCTGCGACTCGATGAC
>JBFJQO010000073.1:0-9331 GCA_041616535.1 Woeseiaceae bacterium
CAGGTATCCGCCCGGCCATCAACGCCGGCCTGTCGGTATCGCGTGTCGGTGGCGCGGCCCAGACCAAAATCATCAAGAAGCTCGGCGGCGGCGTCCGCCTCGCGCTCGCCCAGTACCGTGAGCTCGCGGCGTTCGCGCAGTTCGCGTCCGACCTCGATGCAGCGACGCGCGCGCAGCTCGAACGCGGCCAGCGCGTCACCGAACTCATGAAGCAGAAGCAGTACTCGCCGCTCTCGGTTGCCGAGATGGCGCTGTCGCTGTACGCCGTCAACGAAGGCTACCTCGACAAGGTGCCGGTCGAGAAGGTGGTTGACTACGAGGCCGCGCTGCACGACTTCGCGCGCGCCAACAACCAGTCCGATCTCGATGCCATGAACGAATCAGGCGACTACAATGACGATGTCGCGGCGATGCTGAAGAGCATCTGCGACGGCTTCGCCGAGAAGGGCGCTTACTAGGAGCCGAAATGGCAGGCGAAAAAGAAATCCGCTCAAAGATCGCTTCTGTAAAGAACATGCAGAAGATCACGAGCGCGATGGAAAAAGTCGCGGCGAGCAAGATTCGCAAGGCGCAGAAGCAGATGGAAGCGTCGCGTCCTTACGCGCAGCGCATTCGTCGCGTCGTGGGTCACCTGACGCAGGCCAATCCCGATTACAAGCACCCGTACCTCACGGAGCGCGAGATAAAGCGGGTCGGCATGATCGTGATTTCCACGGACCGCGGCCTTTGCGGTGGCCTCAACGCGAACCTGTTCAAGTCGGTGATCGGTGAGCTCGCCAATTATCGGGACGAGGGCGTCGAGGTCGACATGGTGCTCGTCGGCGCGAAGGCCGTGCAGTTCTTCCGCCGCATGGGCGGCAACGTCGTCGGTACGGCGACACACCTGGGCGACCAGCCGAGCGTCAACGACCTGATCGGTGCGATCAAGATCATGCTGGACTCGTACGAGGAAGGCACGATCGATCGCGTGTTTCTCGTGCACAACAGGTTCGTCTCCGCGATGAGTCAGCAGCCCAGGGTTTCACAATTGTTGCCGGCGAGCATCGAGGTCGAGGAAGGCGAGCTGCAGGAACACTGGGACTACATCTATGAGCCAGACGCCGGCGAACTGCTCGATGACGTGCTCATGCGCTACATCGAGTCGCAGGTTTATCGGGGCGCCGTGGAGAACTTCGCGTGCGAGATGGCCGCGAAGATGGTGGCGATGAAGTCGGCGACGGATAACGCCGGCGAGATCATCGACGGATTGCAGCTCGAATACAACAAGGCTCGCCAGGCTGCGATCACACAAGAAATTTCAGAAATTGTCGGCGGCGCTGCTGCCGTTTCAGGTTAGAGGACCCAAGAATGAGCACTGGAACAACTGTGCAGGTTATCGGCGCCGTCGTGGACGTAGAGTTTCCGGCCGGCCAGATTCCGAGAGTTTACGACGCGCTGGTCATCGACGACGCTGACATCACGCTCGAAGTTCAGCAACAGCTGGGTGACGGCGTCGTGCGGACGATCGCGATGGGTTCGTCGGAAGGCCTGAAGCGCGGCATGGCCGTCACCGACACGGGTCAGCCCATCTCGGTACCGGTCGGCGAGAAGACGCTGGGCCGCATCATGGACGTCCTTGGCAAGCCGATCGACAACGCTGGCGACATCGGCGCCGAGGCTCATATGCCCATTCACCGTGCGGCACCTTCCTATGAGGAACAAGCGGCGACAACGGAGCTGCTCGAAACAGGCATCAAGGTCATCGACCTCATCATGCCGATTTCCAAGGGTGGCAAGGTCGGCCTGTTCGGCGGCGCCGGCGTGGGCAAGACCGTGACGCTCATGGAGCTCATTCGTAACATTGCTCACGAGCACTCGGGCTATTCGGTATTTGCCGGTGTCGGTGAGCGTACTCGAGAGGGTAACGACTTCTACCACGAGATGACCGAGTCGGGCGTTATCGACAAGGTGTCGCTCGTGTACGGCCAGATGAACGAGCCGCCGGGCAACCGTCTGCGTGTCGCGCTGACGGGCCTGACGATGGCCGAGGCGTTCCGTGACGAAGGCCGCGACGTCCTCATGTTCATCGACAACATCTACCGTTACACACTCGCCGGTACGGAAGTGTCGGCACTGCTCGGCCGCATGCCGTCAGCCGTGGGTTACCAGCCGACACTGGCCGAAGAGATGGGCATCCTGCAGGAGCGCATTGCCTCGACGAAGACCGGCTCAATCACGTCGTTCCAGGCCGTTTACGTACCCGCGGACGACCTGACCGACCCTTCGCCGGCGACGACGTTTGCTCACCTCGATGCAACGCTCGTACTGTCGCGCCAGATCGCCGAGCTCGGCATCTACCCGGCCGTGGACCCGCTCGACTCGACCTCGCGAATTCTCGATCCGAACATCATCGGCCAGGAGCATTACGATTGCGCGCGCGGCGTGCAGGCGGTGCTGCAGCGCTACAAGGAGCTGCAGGACATCATCGCGATTCTCGGTATGGACGAGCTGTCCGAAGACGACAAGCTGCAGGTCAACCGGGCACGCAAGATTCAGCGCTTCCTGTCGCAGCCGTTCTTCGTTGCCGAGGTCTTCACGAACTCGCCGGGCAAGTACGTGACGCTCGCCGAGACCATCCGAGGCTTCAACGGCATCGTCACCGGCGACTACGATCACATTCCGGAGCAGGCTTTCTACATGGTCGGCACGATTGACGAGGCCGTCGAGAACGCCAAGAATTTCCAGTAGGGAATCACCATGCCAACAATCCAGGTCGACATAGTCTCCGCCGAAGGCGAGATTCACTCAGGCGATGCCGCGATGGTGTTCGCGCCCGCGTCGATGGGCGAAGTCGGCATCGCGCCGCGCCATGCGCCGATGCTGACGACACTGAAGCCGGGCGAGGTGCGCGTGCAGGACGCCGAAGGCGCCGAAGAGGCCTTCTACATCACAGGCGGCATCATCGAGGTGCAGCCGACACGCGTCATGATCCTCGCCGACACGGCGCTGCGCGGCGACCAGCTCGACGAGGCCGCGGCACTCGCGGCACAAAAGGAAGCCGAGAAAGCGCTCGAGGGCGCCTCGCAGGAGACCGACCTCGCTCGTGCCCAGGCCGAGCTCGAGGAAGCGCGCGCGCGCTACCGCGCCGCGCAGAAGCTCAAGGGCAAGCGCTAGGGAAACCGAACCCTGAACAATATCGTGTAGAGTATCGGCACGACGCCGAGCGTCAGCACGGTCGCGAATCCCAGCCCGAAGATGATGGCGATCGCCATCGGCTCCCACATCGGGCCACCGCCCAGCCAGAGCGGCAGCAGGCCGCCGATGGTCGTTGCGGTCGTCAGCAGTATAGGCCGCAAGCGCTGCTGGGCGGCCTCCAGGACGGCCCGGTCGGCCGGGAGGCCGTTGTCCTCCTGTTCGATCCGGATCCGGTCGAGCAGCACGATCGCATTGTTGATGACGATGCCGGCCAGCGAGATCACGCCGAGCAACGTCATGAACCCGAAGTAGGAGTCAGCCACGAGCAGCCCGAAGACGACGCCGATGATCGACAGCGGGATCGTCACGAGGATGATCAGCGGCCGCCGGAAGCTGTTGAACTGCGCGACCAGCAGCAGCACGATGATGAGGATGCCGATCGGCATCTTCTCGGCGATCGACGCGTTGGCCTTGCCCGAACTCTCGGCCTCGCCGCCGAACTCCCAGACGAAGCCGAACGGCCAGGAGGCCTGCTGGCCGAGCAGCCACGGCTCGATCGCGGCGTTGACCTCGGCGGCCGTCGTGCCCGGCGCCAGCAGCGACGATATCGTGACCGTGCGCAGGCGATCGCGCCGCCTGATCTCGCCCGGCTGCCAGACGAGGCGCGGCGTCGCGACCTGGCTCAGCGGCACCGACTGGCCCGTGACCTGCGAGTAGACGCTGACGCCCGCGAGCCGTGCGGGATCGAGGAGGCGGCGGCAGCGTTCGCCGCCCGGTGCGCAGACGACTTCCGCGCTGGAGCGCATGACCACGGGAATGAGCTTGTCACCCTCGCGGTACTCCGTGGTCTCGAGGCCGGTCAGGAACGTCTGCAGCGAAATGGCGGTGTCCTGGTGGCTGATGCCGGCCAGCCGCGCGCGCGTTTCGTCGATCTCGACGACGACTTTCTTCGAGCGCGCTCCCCAGTTATCGGTCACCTGGCGTGCGCCCGGGGTCACCTCCAGCCGTCGCTTGATGTCGTCGACAATGGCGAACAGAGTGTCGTTGTCACGGCCCGAAACCCGGATTTGCACCGGGGCCGTGACGGGCGGTCCGAGCGGCAGGGGACGCACATCCGCGACGGCGTCGGGAAAGCTCTCCAGTACGAATTTCTGTATCGGCGGGATGAGTCGGCCCTCGATAATATCGGCGCTGCTGGCATTCACGAGGATGAGCCCGTACGACGGGTCGGTCGGCTCGGGATTGTAGGAGAGCAGGAATTTCGGCGCCCCCTGGCCGACGAACGCACCCCAGTTGCGAATCCCGACGCCGTCGTTGTCGTCCTCCATCAGGTTCTCGCGCATGAACGCCTCGATTTCGGCGATGACCTGGTCGGTACGGTCGATCGGGGTTCCGGTCGGCAGCTCGACCTCGATCGTAAAGCTCGGCCGGTCGTTTGGCGGAAAGAAGATGTTCGGCACCTTGCTGAAGCCGATCATCGCCAGCGCGAACACTCCGGCGACGCCCGCGAGCCCGGTCCACGGGTGTCGCACGAGCATCAGGAGCACGTTGCGATACCGGGCGTAGAACGGCGTATCGAAGCGGCTCGACGCGTCCCGCTTCTCGACCTTGAAGAACGTGACGCTCAGCACGGGAATCAGCGTCAGCGCCATGACCCAGGAACACAGCAACGTGATCGTCACGACCTTGAACAGCGGCGCCGTGTACTCGCCCGTGGACGACTCCGCGAGGTAAATCGGCAGGAACGCCGCGGCGGTCGTCAGCGAGGACACGAGCAGCGGCACGCGCAGTTCCGCGGCCGAGTCGATCGCAGCCTGCTTGGCGGGCTTGCCTTGCGACATCTGCACCATCGTCGATTCCGACATGACGATGGCGTTGTCGACGAGCATGCCGAGCGCGATGATCAGGGACGCAAGCGACATCTGGTCGATGCCGATGTCGAATACCGACATCAGGAGGATCGCGGCGATCATCGTGCTCGGGATGAGGCTGGCCACGACCAGGCCCGTCCGCAAACCGAGGAACGCCAGCATGACGAGCGCAACGATCACGACGGCCTGGATGAGGTTGCCCGCGAAGTCGTGCACTTTCTTGAAAACGGCATCGGACTGGAACTGGACCACGTCGAATTCCACGCCGACCGGGTAGACCGCCTGCGCACGCGCGATGACTTCGCGGATGGCCGCACCGAGCTCGAGGATATTGCCGCCCTCGCGCAGCGACACGGCAAGCCCCAGGGCGGGTTCGCCGTTGTGCCGCATGCGTGTGCTCGGCGGATCGATGTAGCCCCGGCTGACCGTCGCGATGTCACGGAGCCGGACGATATCGCTGGACGACGGGATGTTCAGGACCATCTCGCCGATTTCCTCGACGGAACGAAAACTCCCGGACGGTTCGAGCACGATCTTCTCGAACTGCGAGCTGAAGTCGCCGCCCGGCAGAACGATGTTGCGGGCCTGCAGTGCCTGCAGGAGCTGGATCGGCGACAAGCCGATATTCGCGAGACGGGCGTTGTCGTACTCGACGAACACGCGCTCGTCCTGGGCGCCGACGATGTCGACCTTGGCGGCCTCCGGAATGAACAGCAGCTCGTTGCGGACCTCGTCGGCGATATCGCGCAGCGAGCGGTAATCGAACCCGTCGCCCGTGATGGCGATGATCGAGCCGAACACGTCCCCGAATTCGTCGTTGACGGTCGGCCCGATGACGCCTTCGGGCAGTTCGCCACGGGCCCGGTCGATCTTGCGCCTCAACTTGTCCCAGATGGGGCGCATCGCCGTGTACCGTTCGTCAATATTGACGTAGATGATCGACACGCCGACCTTGGACGAACTCGACACGAAATCGAGCTCGGGGATTTCCTGGATGATCTTCTCGAGCTTGTCGGTGACGAGCAGTTCGACGCGCTCCGGGCTCGCGCCCGGAAACACGGTCTGGACGAGGGCGGTCCGGATGATGAACCCGGGGTCCTCGCTGCGCGGCATGTCTTTGTAGGCCGCCACGCCGAAAAGCAGGACGACGAACAGCGCCGCGGTGAATACGCGGTTTTTTTCGATCGCGAGCCGGGTAATGTCCATAAACGGGACCTAGGGCGCGTCCGCGTCCGGCTCGGTGAGCAGCCAGACTTCCTGTCCCGGCGTCAGCCGGCGCACGCCGGCCGTCGCGATGAGCTCACCTGCCGTCAGGCCCCGCGTCACGACAATGCCGTCGACTGTCGCCTGGCCGACCTCGACAGCGCGTCGTCGCGCAAACAACCGCCGGTCGGCGTCGGGTTCGAGCACGAAGACGAAGTTGCCCGACCGGTCTTCGCCGACCGCGACGTAGGGTACGACGAGATTGCCCTCAGTGCCCATGGTCGGAAAATCAAAGGACACATCAACGGCCATGCCCGACCGGACCTCCTCGCAACCTTCCTGCAGTGCAACGGTCACCGGGTAAGCCGTGCCCCGCGTGCCCGTGGCGACGCCGACCTCCTGCACGACCCCCGGTAACTCGAGCCCGGTCACGGCGCTGATGCTGGCGGTGACCGGCATCCCCTCCGTCACCCGCGCGATGTCGGTATCCGGCACGCTGACGACCACCTCGGCGCAATGCCCGCAATTCAGGCGCACGATGGCCTGTCCCGGCGAGACGTTCTGGTTAATCTCGACGAAGGTCTGTGCCACGGTGCAGGCCTGCGGCGCGACCAGCCTCGTGTAGGACAGCTGCAGCCGCGCAGCCTCGACCTGCTGCGCCGCGGCGCGGTATTGCGCCTCGGCGGACTCGGCCACGGCGCGCGCCGAATCGAGTTGTGTCCGGGAGGCATTCTGGTTCTCGTAGAGATCCCGGGTGCGATCGTAGTTCGCGCGGGCATTGCGGCGCTCCGCTTCGGCGCGCGCGAGCCCGGCACGCGCCTCGTCGAGCCGAACCCGGAAGTCGGTGTTGTCGAGGGCCGCGACGTCGTCGCCCGGCCCGACCACGCTGCCCACGTCGACCGGCCGGCTCATCACGGTGCCGCCGACTCGAAAACTCAGGTCGGTTTCCAGTTCGGCACGCGTCGTGCCCGAGTAGGTTCGAGCCTCGGATTCGCCCTGTGCGACGACCCGCATGTAGCGTACCGGTCGCACGATGTTTTCTTCCTCAGCCGGCGGGTCGTCGCAGCCCGCCAGCATCGCCGCCGCGAGGACGACGGTCAGGGCAGACTGCCGAAGGCGTGCTCCCGAATGTAGGATTCGACCGCTTGAAACCATGGTTCTGTGCTCCCGGGCTCGACGAGCAGGGCGAAATCGCCCGTCGCTCTCAATACATCGACGGCGTCTATAAGATACGCGTACCGGGCATCCTCGGCCCGCAGCCTGGCCGCCAGGGCCGCGTTTTGCGCATCGATGAGTTCGGTGACCGACACCGACCCGGCGCGGTAGGCATTCGTCACCAGGCCGAGGTTTTCCGAGGCGGCCTGAGCCGCCTCGTTAGAAAACTCGATGGACGGATAGCTGCCCGAAGCGCGGTGCAGCGCCACCAGCGTGCGCGTCTCGAGCTGTTGCGCCGTCGCGTCGCGCAGGCGTTCCAGCTGCCGCAGCGAGAAGCGATCCCTGTTCAGGCTGGCCCGCAGCGCGCCGCCGCTGAACAGGGGCCAGCTTGCCGACAACGCGATCGACCAGGCCTCGTCGTCGAGGCCCGTCAGCGACAGGTCGGAGCCTGCGCCGCTGCGACTGAGATTTTGTCCGTAGGTTCCGCCGAGGCTGAGCTCGGGCACGTAGAACTTGCGGCGCGCGGACAGCACCTGGCGCCGCTGCGCGGCGACCAGACGATCGAGTTCCTTCAGTTCCGGGGCGTGCAGCAGGGTCTGTTCGACGAGGAAGTCCTGGAAGGTCCGCCACACGGCCGCGTTGTCGATGAACGCGCGGAAACGCTCGTCCTCGAACACGGCGATGGAGCCCGACAGGTCCTCGTCGGCCGGCGTGAACCCATCGTGCGGCGGCCGGTTGAGCACCTGGTTGAAGGCCGTGAGGGCGACCCGGCGGGCCGACTCCGACTCGACGAGATTCTGCCGGTCGGTAGCGAGCTGGCTCTCCCAGCGCAGGACGTCGGCCCGGCCCGATGCCCCGATCGATCGCCTCATGAGGGCGAGTTCGAGGTTGGCTCGAGTGACTTCGAGGTTGGCGCGCTGCACTTTCTCGAGTGCGCGGGAGCGCAACACGTCGAGGTAGCCGCGGGCGGCCGCCTGGAGCGCGTCCAGTGATTCCGCCTGGTAACCGTAATCGGCGGCGGTCTCGAGGTGGGCCGCGATTTGCCAGGCCGCCCGAACGTCGTCGGAGTAGATGATCTGGCTCCCGGAAATCTCGGCATCGACACTGCGCTCCGCCTGGATCACGGGGTTGGCGCGATCCTCGTCAATGCGCACGGCCTGCGCGCCGATGCCGAGCTGCGGCAAAAGCTGCGCCCGGGCGAGCCTGCGGCTCTCCCGGGCCAGCAGCGGATCGTGAGCCGCAACGCTGAGCTGAAGGTTCGACTGAAGCGCCTCGAGCATCGCATCGGCCAGTCCGAGCGGCTCGCCCTCGTCGAGCACATCATCGAACAGGATTTCGGCGTCCATGATTGCCGCATAGCGCGGAAAGAAACCGATGGCGCTTGCGGTCCGCATGTTGATCGCCAGCCGCTGCGGCTCGGCGACCCGCACGTCGATGTCGCCGGGCCGGTCGCCGAGCAGGATGCGCTGCACATTCAAAGCAAGCCGGCGCGAATATCGAACCGCGTCTTCCTCGCGTCCTCCCGACGTCATCAGCAACCCGTACGGCAGCTCCGTACGGCCCAGTAAGGCGAAGCTCGGCAGGCGCCGTTCGATAAAGCCGTTCGCCAGCACCTCCATCCCCGCGGCATCGAGGCGCATCAGGGGACCGACGAGGACGCCGTCGACATCACCGGGAATAGCGGCGATCGCGTCCGTCACCGACTCGTCGAACGGGACAATCGTCGTGCGAACGTCGAGGCGCGTCGATACGTCACGGGCTTTGTGCGACGCCAGTGCCGGAATCGCTTCTATCGTGAGTCGATCGATAAGCACCGCAAGGTGACTGAATTCGACCGCGTCATGAAAAATCTCGATGGCCTCGTTGATGTTGGTTTGCGCAATCGTGTCGCCGTACTCGTCGGTCACGCTCACGCGTGCGAGATAAAC